>DOFS01000172.1:0-1534 GCA_003523945.1 Nitrospiraceae bacterium
GGAGGATGAAGGGACTCAATTTGTTGAGACGTTTCAAGATGCGTGGGAAGCCTGGTTGGAACAGGAATTGGGTGTGCATGGTTCCGCGCATGCGCAGTGGCAGGAGTTGCTCAATCACATGGGCCTGAAAGAGATTCGATCCTTTGCCTTCTCGCTTTGTCAGGATCAAATTTCTATCTATGAATTTGAACAGCAGGTGGGGCTTGAAGGATTTCCCCCTGCCTTTCGGACGTGGCTGCAGAGTAAACAACGTCAGGTCCGATCACTGCTGACGCAGTATGATCGAGTGAAACCTCGAAAAATCGAGAAGCTCTTAACCCTTGCTGAACGTGTGTTTGACCAGGTCGGGCAGGTGAATCTGGCCATGGACGATCCGTTGTCTGATGCCGACAAAGTTTTCCTGAATTCCGCGATTGGCAAGGCGCCAGGGGAGTGGGAGCCGTCTGATTTTCAGGATGCCAGGCGAACGATTCAATCCGCGCAACGGCTGCTGCACGTGCATGAAACCCTGTTGAGCAAGGTCCTTCATGTACTTGGGCCGTTTGCGGCACGGGTCCGTCAGATTTTTTCTGATAAGGGCTGGATTCGATTTGATGGGCTTTTGATCCGGGTCCGGGATCTCCTGCGCGATCATCCCATGGTTCGAGAACAATTGAAGGAGACCTATGCGGCCATTATGGTCGATGAGTTTCAGGATACTGATCCCGTTCAATATGAAATTTTGCTCTATTTAGGTGAGCGTCCAAATGCGTGCGAACGGTTTTGGCGGGATATCCAGCTTATACCGGGAAAGCTGTTTATTGTGGGCGATCCCAAGCAATCGATTTATGCCTTTCGGCGAGCGGATATCGAGGCCTTCGATCAGGTCGTGGAAAAAGTGACGCATGATGGAGGAATCGTGTGTACTCTTCTTACTAATTTTCGTAGTGACGGGGCCATTCTTGAAGCCGTCAATGCCGTGTTTGACCGGTTGTTCATTCCTCAAGTCAACGTACAACCCTCTAATGTCCCCCTGGCGGTTGGACGGATGCGAGAGGCCGATTCCGGCACGACAGGAGTGGAAATCTGTGTGATGGCCAACCAGGAAGAGGACGACGAATGGGATGCTGATCGGGCCACACGTGTAGAAGCCGAATGGTTAGCTGGATGGATTAAGGAACAATTGCTGCCGGGAAGACAGTGGATTATGGAGAAGGGCGTGAGAACCTCATTGTGCCCAGGGCATATCGCCGTCTTGTTAAGAAAATTTACCAATGCGCAGGTGTATCTTGAAGCATTGCAGCGCCACAACATTCCTTGCATGGCCGATGGTGAGCGGCATTTTTACCGGCGCCAGGAAGTGATTGATGTGGTGAATGTGCTTCGCGTCCTGGATGATCCCACTGATGCCCTGGCCCTTGTGGGCATTCTCCGGTCTTCATTAGGTGGGCTGACGGATCAGGAGATTATGGAAGTGATGAAACTTGGACCGTTGGATATCCGGCAGGCTCAAAGATTTGATGAATGGGAAAGTCCTCAACGCTCAGTCATTCAG
>DOFS01000172.1:1716-2579 GCA_003523945.1 Nitrospiraceae bacterium
CTCAATCACCTGTTTATGCAACTTCCTTTCGTGGAATTAGCCGCGGCCTCAAGCCATGGTGAGCAGGCGGTGGTCAATGTCTGGAAGCTTCGTGACCTCATGACTGAACAGGCCGCAATTCCCTCCTTATCTTTCTCTGCCTGGGTGGAACGACTCGTTGAGGCTCTCATGACCCCTCCTTCAGAACCGGAGGCCCCTTTAGCCGAAGAGACATTGGACGCGGTCCGTGTGTTGACGATTCATAAGGCCAAAGGACTCGAATTCCCTGTGGTGATGTTGCCCGGGTTACACCAAAAGGCGACCGGGCTGGATCGTGGGGCACATATTACATTTGACTGGATTAGCGGCTTGTATGGCTGTACGTTGCCACCTGTGTGGAATGCGGGTCAGGTTCCCTTGTGGGAAAAGCAACGGATTCGAGAAGCCGCCGAACAGCGGCGCGTCCTGTATGTCGGGATGACCAGGGCCCGGGAGCGATTAATCTTATCAGGGGGCATACTCGCCAAACGTGGCGGGGATAGCCTTTTGAGTCTTCTTCAGGAGATTGCTGAAGGAGAGTTTGGAAACCCGGACCTGACTGTTGCTCGTGTGGGAACGGTTTCCATTCCTCACACGGTCGTGACACCCGCGGTGTTAAAATCGGTGAAGCATTCACAGCCACCTTGTGAGACCGAAGATAGTTGTGAGGTGGTGATTTCGACACCACAGTGGGACGCGCGTGAAGTGCGATGGGAACAGACCAATCAGGCTGAGGCGTTCCTCAATCCCTCAAGGCTGCATCAGGCAGGGCCGGTCGAGGTAGGGAAAGAGCGACGACAGGTTTCACGTGGGACCAGTCAGCGTCTCGGGACTTTGATGCATCG
>DOFS01000014.1 GCA_003523945.1 Nitrospiraceae bacterium
ATCCGGTGATCGGCAAGGTTCCTTCCCACCCGATTCCGACCTCGGGAATTTCTGCTCCACCCAAATTAGTCACTCGGCTAATTTGGCCCTCGACAATCGGAACTTCGACCGTGCCTGGCCTGGGTTCATCCCTGTCGCTAAAGTCGATGACCAAATCGATCTGGCCCAGTTGAGTCAAACCCGCAGTCGTTGAATCTTGAAGCGAATACATGCCGGTCATCTTCACGCGACCGCGACCTATGTGAAATTCCCCATACCCGGGGTTGAATTGATAGCTGGATATCCGCTGGTAGTTGTCACGATAGGAAGGGAGATCCTCTGCCGAATATAATCCCGTGTTCGTAGGTCCAAATTCAAGGCGTTCAATGAGCGAGCAAGACGCAAAGAATGCAGAGAGGACTGTAAGCAGGATGACTTTGTGTTTCTTTAGTCTCAAAACTGCCTCCTTTACCTCCTTAATGAATAATTATTTTGGAGGAAAAAAGGATAAATGATTGGCCACACTCTTTCAACCTTACAAAAAAAATGGATTGGTTTCCCGCGTTAGAAGCGTGTTCTAGAAGGACACTCAATAATTCTGACCTGATGTTTTCTATAAATGAAGTTTATGCTGGTGAGCAGGCATGCCTTGTCTGCCAGCTATCAGTGCTGAAATGGTCAAATTAGATGAAGGGGTGGGTCCTAATTGTGTGTTACTTGCCCCAACAACCAATTGAGGAAAACCAGAAGGACCGATGAAACGAAAAGATGGGTGTTACGTGGGATTTTCCTACATTGATGATGGGACGGTGTTGTCGTTAGCACGTGGAACACCAGGCGCTAAGCTGAAGCGACGGAAGACATCGCCTGACAATCGGACGGTGGCCAAGCAATAAGAGGCAAAGATCCAACCGATTTGATGATGGGAAAGAATGAATAGCGAAATGATTCAACGTCTAGCTTTTGGTGTATGGGGAGAAATGTTTTTTTTCCCCTGAAGAGGTGAAGGGACTTCAAAGTGATGGAGAGGGATCGTGTGTGGGCTATTCGAGGACAGTTCATCCAATTATTTTTTTTGTAGGCAATTCCTTGAGGACCTCACATCATCGGATGCTGAAAGCTTTCGATCCCAGCAGAAGCTCCCGAATGGAAAACCCTCTAGTTTATTGAGAGTGAGTTATGATCACGCCGTCTTGAAACACTGCCTGAGTCTTGCCGTCTAGCGAGACTTCGTGTCGACCAATGCGTCCAGGAATGTCACATGGCCTCCATCAGATACCAAACGTGATAGAGTGCTGATACCTGTGGCATGGGAGAACTCAAGAGACCAGATAAAAATGAACGGTTGTGTCCGGAAAAAACGATGTGGAGAAATTGGGAGGGTGCCCTTTGATTTTTAGCGCATTTCCAGAAGGAATTTTATCTCGTATTGGACGGGTGTAGATCTGGAGCTGTGGTAAATATGGTGGGCCGTGTAGGGGTCGAACCTACGGCCCGCTGATTAAGAGTCAGCTGCTCTACCAACTGAGCTAACGGCCCCACCGAGATGCAGAATTTAGTACGAAAAGTATATTACGGGTAAGGCAGTATTCCGAACACCTGTATGAGGATTCTACCTTTCCACGCCTCTCTTTATAAAGAAAAAAATATGGATTTTTTCATATTCATGGTGCGCCTGACAGGATTTGAACCTGTGGCCCCTGGCTCCGGAGGCCAGTGCTCTATCCACTGAGCTACAGGCGCGAAAAACATTTCAATTTATCTGAATTTCCCCTCCTCAGCTTCAATCTCTTCCCGCTGAGGGAGGAGAATAATCAGAAAACAGGGACGGAAAAGTTCTGAAGCTAGCATGGATGTTTGGGTGAAGTCTACCTGCCGGTTATCATGAATTTATTCGCAAGAGGGGGCCGGTTCTATGTCGGTTTGATACTGTTCGAAGACCGCGGTGGAGGCTTGCACCAGTTCTGGTGGTTCACCTAAGACTGTGGTTAACAACAGTTCGACATCTTGTGGGGTGAGGCCATTGGAGGGGGCGATGAAGCGTTTACGGGCGATCTGGCGTTCCTCAGGATCATCGGGTTCGTAATAGCCCAATAATTCTCCGGATTTTACCGCATCCGTCAATCGTTGCGTCCATTGGTCGAGGAGAGCCGGGGTCCAGCTTTTTGTGGCCAGGTGATCCTGGAAGAGTTCCAATTTGGTCCATAGTACCCAACCGACAAAGACCGCCCAGGTTTCGTTCATGACTTCCCACGTATCCTGATCCGAGAGAAATCGGAGTTCGGTGGCCCCTTTGAGTTGGCGGATAGGATTGATCCGGACAAACCGGTAATGACAGGCCATTTTGCTGTTGGCTACCTCCAATACCTGCTGGTCTTCCGTGGTCAGAGCCTGTCCATGGTCAGTGGCGTAGAGATAGTCCAGATAGGCATGCAGGAGTTCATGGTAGAGCAGGGCGACATCATGGTGGGTCATCCGCGCCAGATCGGCCAGCGCGCCGCCGGCCTCATTGAAGGACAGTCGCAGGTTGAGAATCATGGTGTGATCGTGTGGATGATATTCTGCCGCGTAGGTGCGGAGGTCTTCGAAGTGTACGGTGACAAATTTAGGGTCGATGTGTTTGAGAAATCCCGTTGGAAGCCCCAGGGTGTCTGCTTGCTGCAGGAGGGCAGGCCACGGATGACGGGGGTTGGGACGAGTCGAGGTGGGGTCCTCAGCGGACCAGACTACGCCCGGCATGTTTACGCCTACCAGGCTGACCAGGATGGCCAGGCCCATCATCCGACCGAAAAATGTCACTATCTTACCTCCAGGAATAGGTTTGATCTTCTTCAATTAAACTCCATGTGTCGAAAAAGGATGACGGGATGTGATCCAGATACCGTGAGGGTTTCGTGAGGACCGCCCCGGTCATTTTATCGTACACATTGATGGGGTAGGTGAGGAAGAGGTGGTGTTTGGCTCTGGTGACGGCGACATACAGCAGTCGACGCTCTTCTTCAAGTTCTTCAGGGCCCATGAAGGAGTAGGCTGAGGGGAACCGTCCGTCCACCAGCCAGATCACAAAAACGCATTGCCATTCCAACCCCTTGGCCGAGTGAATGGTGGAGAGAATCAGCCGCTCGTCGTCCCGATCCGGGGCTTCCACGTCCACCACACTTTCATTCGGTGGCTCCAGGGTGAGATCGGCCAGAAAATCGTTGAGGCTTTCGTATCGTTCCGCCATGACGGATAAATGTTCCAGATCCCGAATCCGTTTGGGGTAATCGTCATACTGGTCTTTGAGCAGGGGGACATAATATTCCATCATTTCCCCGAGCAGCACCGCGGGGGTGAGGGGATTTTCCGTTAATTGGTCCAGCGTGGCCGCCA
>DOFS01000285.1 GCA_003523945.1 Nitrospiraceae bacterium
AGTTTGTTACCGTCGGGGTCCATGACAATCGCTGCCCGGCAGTGAGGAAGGTCGAAAGGCTCAAGGGCGAACTGCACGTTGTGATACCTGAGATGTTCTACCGTCTTGTCAAAATCGTTCACTTCCAGCACGAGCTGAGGACCGTCGCCCGAAGGCTTCAGGAATGGTTCTTTTCCGATGGCGAGTGTATGAGGACCGATCTCATACTCAACCCAGAATCCGTCGACCAGATCCATGGAAGTTGCGCTGGTAAGCCCAAGAACGCCCTCATAAAAGGCACGGGATCGCGCCAGATCCGTGGCCGGATATACAATAAAAGCAAATTCGACAATCTTCATTGGCGGTGTCCTATCCGGTGATAGCCTAACAGAGTCCGCAACTGAGTGGCGGACCGGCCATACTTCCGGAATATCTTATGGCAAGTCCTGATATCGGCCATAAGCCAAGCAAATGGAACCCCGACCTTATGGACGAACTCAGGGAAAAGAGTACACAAAGATAGGTTCCTGATACCCTACCTAACAACAGACTGCCCCTATATGGTCGAACAAGAAACAGAGTTTCCAAAAACAGGCTCCTGATCCCTTACCTGAAACTCTTAACAACAGACTTGCCCCCTAATCTCGATCTCCTGAATCTCCCGTCCTCCGCCTGCATTCGGCTGAACATTGAGGGAGAGTCATCGAGCTTACGAAGTCGGCTCACCATCCCGTTGGACGCCTCTGACTTCATGCCTAGCTCCAATATCATTTGGCGAGGTAACAGCAGTAGGTACCATGCGAGTGCCAGGATGGAACCAGCAAAAACGATCACTCAGGGGACCAGGCGAGATAACTGAATGCGCGGCTCGGACATGGCTCTTAAATATCTTTGCTACCTCCGGTCGTTTCTCTTGAAGGCCGTCTGCAAAGATATCGAGTCCCTCGATGCAGCGAGCAATCCGGTTGAGTGTCCATTTCCGGGGAGCCGCGTTGACCAGATTCCAAGTCGGGTGAAGTACTAGTTTATTGATCGGAGAGAGGCGCGCCACAAGCTCATCGGCTACCGGTCCTTTGGGGAAGCGCCAGTCGTGATTGAAACAATCAACGCAAATGTCAGTTGCCCGTTTTTTGTCCCCTCTCAGACTGGGACCGAGAAGAAACTCAATGAGCCATCGCTCAGCTATGAGCATTCCTTGAAGAAGCACCAAAGTCTGTAAAGGCATTTCCTCAGCATTTGCGTGGAAAGGGTGTTTTGGATTTTGTGCAATAGCTTGAAGCTCGAAAGATAGCTCCATTCCCATCACCAACGTCTTGCCAAGAGCGTCAGCGGCTGACTTCAGATCGATTACATCGCGTTTACAGGGGGCAAGACCACTTTGGCTTGGTTTATAGGAACTCATAGTCACAATTTTCTCTAATGCATGAGATGGTCGTTCTACCAAGATGTTAGGACTAAGAGCGGTAAGCACTGTAAATTCATCGTGCTACCAGTCACCCCCCAAAAAATTTGTAGCTGGGTGGCGGGCTGGAGGTCCGTCAATTCAGCGACTTCAACCATAGGTTAGACCCCACGGCCTAGGAATCCAACAGATGATTTCGCTATCTGGTATGGAGTCATCAGGAAGTTAACATATGCATACCCAGCGAATTCTGTAGTACCACCCACAAGTATAGGAGGCAGAGCAATCTCACCATCACAAATCTGCGAAAACAGTAACCGTGACGCCTTATCACATTGCTTGATGAGTTGATTTGGCAAATAGTCTCCAGTGTCGGATGAGGCATAAAGTATGTCAACGCAGGTTGGCAGATCATGATTTCGAAAGTAGGGCATTCGACGCTGGTTCATTGGGATATGATTGCTCAACTCACTGTCCACTACCAATGCAAGACGCTGGCTTTCAGAAAGACCTAATAGTGGGAGAACATGGGTGAGAAAGAGGTGCCAACCGATCACTTCAGGATTGAAATTCTCTCGCACCCCTTCAAGAATAAAAGCAGGAGCAATATCAACCCATATAGAATCTGGACGGTTCTTCAGTATCGGCTTGGAACAAAAGCTAGAGCAAATCGATAGGTGCCGCCCATCAAAGTTAAAATCGTTCGTATCGATCCCAGCGATTGCATCATAACTTAGTTCAATATTCTTCCGAAGGTCAAAGCTCAATCCGGGAGACCGGGCAATTACCTTCGGCTTTCCCGACTCTCGGGAATAGGTACGATACGACACCACGGAACCGAGTTCTGCTTCTGGACAAATGAGAGTACCCTCGTCAGAGAACCGAAACTCGACCCGGCCTTCGGCGTTTGCTGTGGCCTTTAGATGAATCCATTTCTCTCTTGGCTTTCTCTGCCCCTTGGGCACCTTTGCCTTGCGCTTTCGACGCTTTTGGTTACGTTTTCTTGGCATATTGAGGACCAGTTAACTCTATAAACCCATTACGTCTCACACACGTATATAGCGTCTACCTATTGAAGGATATTGGTCTGTATAGCTGGCTGCAGCAGTCTATCTAGCTTTTGTCATCAGGCGGGGGTGAAACCCTCCGCCAGACTCCAAACGCCTTAGCCACGACAGTCCTTTTTCTACACCTGTCCTCAACCTTCATTTTCCTCCCTCACCTGCAGATCGGCCAAACGGGCTGACGCTCAAATCAGGGGCGGACCTTGTCTGAGCCCGGCGAGTTGGTCCGCCCCTCCGTTACCTGCGTCAGCACGATTAAAATGGGCCGATCTGGGTGACACTGGTTTTGGGACCTTTTGCCGAAACAAAAGGGCCTCGCCAGCCGGGGCGAGTCCCGGCAACATAAAACATTACGTTGATACGAAAGTTGTGAACATAAGTACGATGCATGCACTTACCCTCGTCTTTTTACTGGTAAAACTCAAGATAAATGCCTGATACACATCTTACAAACTGGAGGGGCAGTGCAATATTGGAAACACTAATATTGGCCAACCGAATCCTTACTCAATTTGCGAAATATGTCAATTGGTCAACGGCTGAAACGGAACAGATCCCTGCCAGAAGCTTGATCGGTTTAGGAAGGAATCCGCTCCTTGGATTCCTTAAAAAGGAACGGAGAGGATTAGGCTCACTTTAGTTTTAATTAGGAAAGTTGGATAGAACTAGCAGACAGAATCTGTTGGAGTCGATCGCGAGAAATAGCACCCTGGCGAATGATGCGCGGCTTTGGCAGGATTTGTAGCACCGTGGAAGGTTGCCCTCCCGGTGTAGGGCCACCATCAACAATCACCTCAACCACTGCCCCTAATTGTTCCATCACATCTCCCACGGATTCTGCCGGCGGCTGCCCGCTTCGATTGGCGCTGGTGCCGGTAAGCGGTCCAATGTGCGTCATGAGTT
>DOFS01000081.1 GCA_003523945.1 Nitrospiraceae bacterium
ATGGCATAGGCTTTTGCCCGCTCGACGACATCTTTGATGGCCATCTGATGGTGAAGAGGGGTGGAGTAGGCGTATTGGTTGTTATTGCAAAAGAACACCACCGGCAGCCGGCGAACGGACGCGAAGTTCAACGCTTCATGAAAATCTCCGCGGCTGGTCCCTCCATCTCCTGTATTCGCGGCGACAATACGAAATTCACCACGGAGCTTAAACGCCAGAGCTACTCCGGTCGCGACGGGAAGATTGTCAGCCAGATGACTGACAAAGGCGATGATGCCACGTTTCAGGTCGCCCATATGCACGTTGCCGTCCTTCCCTTTGGTGGGTCCGGTGCGCTTTCCAAGATATTGCGCTAAGACCTCACCCGGGGTAATGCCTCTGACTAAGAACGCGCCCATATCCCGATGGAAGGGGGCGATAATGTCATCGGCCTGCAGGGCGGAAGCATAGCCCACCGAAATCGCCTCCATTCCATGGCTGGTGTACACACCTCCGACGATGCGACCTTGCCGGTACAGGGTGGTCACTCGTTCCTCCAATGCTCTGGTGAGTTTAAGAAAATAATAGAGGTGGAGAAATTCAGATTGTGAAATCTCCATAACACTCTCCTTTTGTCTAGACATGAATAGTTATCCTCTTGTTAGCCATTGGGTGTGGTATTGGTGATACGTCATGTCCACTACTTATTCGATGACGGCCTCCTCAAGCGGTCTGCTGTTTTGGAGTTGAGCCGCGTTGCAAAGAGCGGAATTGGACGTCGCGGTAGCGTGCCAATGTGGGGCTCAACCGGGCCTTTAACTCCAAACGTTTGGGTTTCCCTGTTGTCGTATAGGGCACTTCCTGACCAAACACGATGACCTTGGGGCACTTGGCATAGGGCAACGCCTTGCGACACCATGTGACTATCTCATTTTCCGAAGGTGGCGGCAGATGTTCTTTGACAACGAGGTATCCGGCAATTTCTTCTCCGTAGAAACGGTTTTCAAAGGAAACGGCCATACCGAATTGGACGGAAGGGTGTCCTCTGAGCACTTCATCAATCTCCAAGGGTGAAATATTCACACCGCCACGGATGATTAATTCTTTCAGTCGCCCGGATATGAAAAAGTACGGGCGATCAACCTGATCACGAACGAAGAACCCCTCATCTCCCGACCGGAACCATCCCCACCGGAAACTTTCCTCATTCGCATCCGGCCGTTTCAAATAACCTGAACACACCGTTTGTCCGCGGATACAAATTTCCCCTTTTTCCGTCTCGCCGACCGGTTGTCCTTGAGGATTGAGAATCGCCATGTCGTTGTGAGGGATCGGTAGGCCAATGGATGGATAGTCATAGTCCGTGAGCCAGTGCCTGTGTTCTTGTTCGGAAAGGTTAACGGGTAGAAAACTGGAATAACATGTGGTTTCAGATAGGCCGTACCCATGGCGGACAGGAGCATGAAATTGATGCTCAAACCGTGACACCGTGTCCTTCAAGAGAGGGCCGGCACCGCAAATCACTCCACGAAAATGGTCAAGCCGGTATTTCCGGCTTCCCCGGGCTCCTTCCAGCAGAAACTCCAAAATGGTAGGGACCACGCTCACGCAGGTGACCCCTTCATCCTGGATTCGGTTCCAAAACACGGACTGTCGAAAACGCCGGTTCAGCACGGATCTGCCCTGTCCGTAAAATGGCGTGATGAGTGTGACCACAATTCCGTTTACATGATGGATCGGCAGCACACACATGAGGCAATGCCCTTTTTCCAATTCGTGCCATCCTGCAATGGCGTGGGCATCGACAAGAAGATTTTCGATCGTGAGCACAACTCCTTTCGGCGGTCCTGTCGTTCCGGAGGTGTAGACAATCAGTGCTTCATCCTGGAGAAAAGCTTGATCGAGAGATTCCTGGTTGTGTGTTTGAGTAGGGCAGGGCTGACCCATTATGTTCATGAGCGGGGAGTTTCCATTACCGAGAGAAACGACATGCCGAAGTTGAGGAAGTCGATTCCGGATATCCTGGAGGGCTTGGTATTCGGTTCCCCAGCAAAACGCCACACGGGCCTCTGAGTGTTCCAGAATGTAGAAGCGACGGTCTTCAGATTCATTGATGTCAATCGGCACTACCACGGCTCCAAGGACCCATGCGGCATAATACATCACCACGGTAAAGTCATGATTAAACAGCAGGATGGCAATGCGATCCCCCCGGTGGACCCCCAGTTGCTCACGCAGGAAGGTCACGGTTCGATTAACGGTGTTTCCGAATTCCTCGTAGGTATAGCTTCGAACCATTCCGGAGTCGTCGTAATACGTTAAGTACACTTCTTTCATGAGGTCCGGATCGGCCACCCGTCCATGAAAAAATTGCGCAAAGGAAGTAAAGGGGAATTGGAAAAGCGGCGTTCCGTTTCGATGAGCCTCCTGAATATTTTTGTTCATGGAAATCGTTTCAATCATCTGTGTTGCCCTCTATGGACTTATTCCCGGTTTACCATAGGGTCTCCCGAGCGACAGCCGTTGTCACCATTAAA
>DOFS01000536.1 GCA_003523945.1 Nitrospiraceae bacterium
GACTTTCGGCTCGTTTCGCCTCGTCGGATATTGCACCCATGTTTGAATCAGCACAAGCCAACCCGGTAAGGTTTAGAGTCAACAAACCAGTTACCAGAAAGAAGACCTGGACACTCCTACGATACACACTCTGCATCATAACTCACCTCATTCCCCGTGAAAGTTCTCCCCACACCCCTGTAAGTTAAGCTCTAACCGCTTCATCGACACAAAAACCATGACGGTATCATTCGGCCAAATTCATAGACGAAACAAGCCACAGCACATTTCCAATCCACTTCCTTTGCTGACCATTTCTCAACTTGATCAGCACACTGGTTCGCATTCAGAACCCGCTCAATAAACTATCAATCGGTGAATAGCGGATGAAAATTAAATAATAGTCGAGAATCTTGCAATTGCGTGATTCACACACATGGCTGCAACGAGGCTGAGAGAAAAAAATTAAAAAGAAGTGAGCGGGGCTATGAACACCCCGAAGCAGAAATCTGGGGCAGAACCACTTCCAATGTACAAGTGGTTACATAATATGTCCGAATAAATAAGTTAGAACATTCCGTGTAGGTCTTGATTTGAACCTAAAAGACCCAACACTGTGAGAGGAAATGTAGGCGGGACAAGGCAGAAAAATGCGTAAAAAATGTGCTGCGGAAAGACCTGCAGAGTATGAAAAAATTTGGTGCCCCCGACACGAATTGAACGTGCGGCCCGCGGTTTAGGAAACCGCTGCTCTATCCGACTGAGCTACGGGGGCATCCGTAAGATTTAGCATAAGTAGTGCGTTGTTCAGGGTCGAATAACCGGCTGTCTTTAAGGGTTTTTTGTCAGATGTCACCGGTGGATTATACAAAAATAGACCCTGCGTGAAAAGACAGCTCCTTTTTTCCAAACCCAGCACGACCATACAGAAATCGTGGGAATCGCACAATCCCTCTGCCAAAATATACGTACAGTGATTCTCCCGCAAGCAAGCTGAGGAAGTATCCTGCATTGTTTTTATGAATTTTATAATTTCGGAATATCCTGAGGGGAAAATCAGGGTGAAGCCAATAAAAGCCTTCAGATGACCGACCAAGAAAAACGCCATACCTCCGGAAAAAGCCTGCTAAGCTCAGCAGCCACTCCGCAAAAGAAAATCCACATTAAAAAATACCATTCCTTTACATCATTCCTCTACCGAAAAATTCAACCGGGAGTCGATTGAAACTCATCCAGAGACGAATAACTGGCTTTCTCTCACGAAATTAACATGCGGTCTCTTTCCCCTAACCAACAATATCTCATTCTCAACCGGTGTGATTCGAAAAGCCCTGCCTAACGAAAAAAGGAATGTTGGAGTTTGGACCACCAACGACGAATGGTGTTCATCCACCAAAACTGACTAAAACGATGAGGATCTGGCTTGGGAGATGATGGCCTTGGGTGTGAATGAGAAAAGGGATTGTCAGTTCCCGTAAGATCGAGGTCCGTGAAACGGGCGAGATCATAATACCGGGTTGCTTCCTCATCCCTGCCAAGGCTCTCCAACACCTGCCCAATGGCATAATGGATGGGAGCAGATTCCTTCGATCGATGGGAAGTATCGCCCAGCGCAACATGAAACGCCTCATTAGCATCTGCAGGCCGCCCAAGCGCCAGATAACATTGTCCAACCTGAAACCACCCCTGACGATGGAAAGTTGGATGCTCGGCAATCTGCTTCAAACTTCGAATGGCTTCCAAGTACCACCCCTGCTCCTTCAATTTCATAGCTGCATCCCAATGCCGATGGGTATCTGCCGGCGGATTCACAGCCTCTCTGGCCGAGGATGATGAATGAGCCTGTGGGAAATCCTGTTCTGAGCTCCCCTGCTCCGTGGCGCTCCTGGATTCAGGATGCACCGACAGCTCATCGACCTGACTAAGAGGCAAAAGCCCGCCCTCCAGTCGATCTTTGGCAGCGTCCGCCACAAGGGCATCTGAGATAGACCGGACTTGCTCAGAGAACCCATACAGCAAACTGGTTTCGCACAGTTGATTAATCAAGCGGGGATTCCCTTGGGTACAACGATAGACCAGGGCGCAGGCCGCGTCTGAAAAAAGAGAAGCCGGCCCGCCGACGGCTTGTACACGATGGAGGATATAGGCCTTAGTATCATCACGACTAAACGGTTCCAAGGAAAAATCCGTTCCGATCCGTTGCACAAAGGCACCTAACTGCGGATCCTGCAATCGCTCCCGCAATTGAGTATGGCCCGCGAGGAGAATTTGCAGCACCGAACCGTGACGATCATTTAAATTAAACAACAGACGGAGTTCCTCCAGTTTGGCCACATCGAGGTTTTGGGCTTCGTCCACCACCAGTAACAGCCCGCGCTGTTCTTGAGCCGTCTTGGTCAGAAAGTCGACAAAGACATGGAAGAGATCGGCTGTGTGCTGGCTGGTCGCGTGCAGACCAAAGGCCTTCAAGACCCACGGCAGCAGGCTATGTTCCGAATCCTGCGTAAAGGGTAAGGTCCCAACCAACACGGTCCCATCAAGGGTATTCAGGATTTTTTGGATAAGCGTGGTTTTGCCGGCTCCCGGATCCCCGGTCAGAAGGATCATCCCGTTTTTATTGAGGACGCCAAACTCCAACAGGCTCAGCGCCAATTGGTACCGTCGATTCAGATATAAAAACCGATGATCAGGAAAAAGGGAAAAAGGCTTTTCCCTCAAACCATAAAACGTTTGGTACATGCGGCTCCTTCACACGTCGCAGGAGAAAAAAAATGTCAGTCACAGAAGACGAGTATCGAGATCATACAGCAATTCTGGTTCAAGCCCTTCGACGTTGTTCTCAGCACAGGCTCTAGCAGCCTCCATACCTCTTCGTGTCATCCTGAGAGCAACAAAGGATCTGAGCCCGGCGTGACGATCCCCCCCGCTTAGCCAGATGCTTCGCGTGCCTGCCCTGAGTCCTTCGGCTTTTACTCAGGATAAACTCCGTCGAATGGGCTCAGCATGACAATTCTGTTGAGGGTGTCTCCCACCTGGTCTTCTTCTTATCCTAATCATTCAATGGCCCAAATCAGGAATCATCTGTTCAGGAATGAGGGGCGTTGTAGGGCGTGGGACCCTATAGTCTGTAGGATCCGGGATTTTCCTGCGCGTTCACGGCCTCTCGAACATTATTTGGATCATACAGAATACATGGCTCCTCGCCCTTTCAAGTGAGTCCATGGACAGTTCAACTCCCATGGTCCGACGCCTGCCGCCCGGCCCTCTGGATGGACGCTCCCACGTGCCAGCGAGCCTTGTTTGAGATTCTATGGTTTAGGTCAAGCCTTTTGTGAGCCGGTCAGGGTTAAAAGTCGTCTGATAGCGATGAATGGACCACGCGGCTCGGGCGATTTTGCGTGCGATAATGACTACCGTCGCCG
>DOFS01000359.1 GCA_003523945.1 Nitrospiraceae bacterium
CGCAAAGGGAGGACGTGATGACAATCTTGCGTCGGGCACAAATTGGGAAGGCCGGGGGTATTGATACGACCGTCAAATCGGCGAAAGGCATATGGAAAGCGTTCGCGCCCACATGGGCCATGGTCATGGGGGTCAAAGATGGCCAAACCTCAGAAACTCAGTACACAGATCAGTACCAGACGATTTTGGCGAATGTGAAGGCTGAGGTTTGGGATGCATTAGCGCAACAAGAGCAGGCGACGTTGTTGTGCTACTGTCGCGATGGGTGGTTCTGTCATACGCATTTGATCATTGATTTTGCTGTGAAGCAGTGGCCAGAACGCTTTTGTGATGGGCGCGGGTGATGTTGGCCAAGACCGCATGACACTTGGGCGCAGGAGCACCAGGTTCTTTTCTTTCTGTTGCCCTAAAAGGATCTAGCTGTCTCCAACCAAGGAGGACCATGATGTGGTATCTCGTCTCTGGCAGTCGCGACTTTCCCGATGAGTCCCTCGTCCGGGAGACGATACGCAGAGTTGTTCAATCGCCTGACACACTCCTGCATGGAGGCGCCCGAGGTGTCGATACCTGGTGTGCAGAAGAGGCGAAACAGTGTGGAGCCACCGTGCTTCATCGTCCTGCACGGTGGGAGACCTATGGCAGATCAGCAGACATGCGACGAAATACTGACATGCTCAAGGAAGTCGTTGAACAGGCTGATCCCTATCACGTCTTCCTGTTCTGGGATGGTCAGTCTCGCGGCACGGCTCATATGCTCTTGATGGTCAGGAAACGTAAGCTTCCTCATACCCTTATTCTCCCCGAATAAAAAAGAAGAGGCCCGCTTTGCGGGCAAGGCTTAGAAGTATGTGATCACGGAAAGCCCTGGGAGAGGTATGCGATCGCGAGCAAGACCGCACCGAACAGAATAGCTAGTGCGACTGTGTGCCGACGGGCTCGACGGAGTTCTTTCTGCAGTTGCTTATGTTGACCTGTCAGTTCCAGAAGCTGCTGATGGGCTTTCCGCTCCTTGGCGTCGATAGTCTCCTGGTGTCGACGACGTGCACGGGCTAGTCCATCCCGTAACCACAGACCGCAGTCCCGCGGGGTGGCAAACGATTTGTCGGCAAGTTGATCGAGAATAAGATGATCCCGTGTGTGGCCAATAGCGGTCACGATGGGAATCGGTCGCTGTGTGACCAGTTGAAGAAGTTCGTCGTTATCGAGATTCACGACAGCGTCGCCACCTCCCCGAGTCACGATGATCAGTTCAGGCGTTGGTTGTTTCTGCCATGCGTGCTGAAGCACCTGACCAACGGCTTGTGGATCTGACACTCTTACAGGGGCTCGCTGTAAGCGAATGAAATCTCGATACTCTGCCAGGGGTGCGATCACATCTGTCCAAGCTTCACCAACATCTGATGTCACGATAAGGACCAATGGCTGGTGAGCGACGAACACACTTTCGACGTCTCGTTTGGGCTGCCGAATGGCGGCCTGCCATTTGGTGAGCCGCTCATCCGGGGTGATTCTCCGCCGGCCTTTCTCTCGCAATACACTAAGGACCTCAAGCTGTGGGACGAGTCGATTCTGCATCCAGCCCGCGATGCCTAACAGCACCAGCAATTGGACTTCTCGATTCCATGGAAGATCGATCGTGGATTGCGCTCTGGCCTCCAGACTCATCCCACTCTCTTCGATGGTAAAATATTGCCACGCGCCACTGGGTTTCTCTCGAAAATTTTTCTGCACGACGATGCCTCGGATTGTGACAGGGAGCATGTGGTTCTCACGCTGAAGAAATGACTCCATGCCCCGTTGATACAGCACGAGGACGCCTTTCAGCCCAAGAACATGACACCCGTTTTCTGAATGTGTTGATTCAGTCATGCTTCACTGTCCCCATCGTCCACGTCATCCTGACGCTGCCTTCGCATCCGGAGACGATTCTTGACCTTTTGCGCTCGCTTGATAAGAAGTGGCCTCATGGAGTTCGGTATGCGCTGATAATACCGGATGTGCTCAGCCATCCTCCGTGGGGTCCATTCAGGATGACGCCGGAAGACTTCTTCAATTCGCATCTCTAACGATTCCCACCGATACTGATCCTCAATATACTGGCTGAGGTGCTCATAACACCGCGGGAGAAGATCCGGTGCCTCATCTTTGATCTTATTCATGAGCACTCCGAATTCATCCCAGAAGGCCTCAGCGATTCCGGACATGTCTTGAGTTTCGCTGTTCATGTTTGATCATCTTTGTTTGCCGTACATGGAAACGCCGGTGGCTATCTGATTTTCTCTTATCCCAGTATTACGCTCTCTCAAAGTCTGTGCAGAGTGAGGGACATATATCCTATATATTGTTATGTCCGCACAGATTCGCACAAAACTGCGCACACAACACACAGGGTTCTTACGTAAATTTCATCCATTTTGCCCTCCCAATTCGCCCCCCAATTGACCCCCCAATTAGTCACCCAATTCGCCCGCCAACTTTGAGCCTTCTCCCGTAGTACTCCAGTAAGCAAATGCTTTCACCGTTGTTTACTTTTACGTCCAATAAGGAGTCTCATGATGAACCCCAATACTCAGGCAACACTCTCAAACTCAAAACATCAAACCAACAAGACGAAGAAATCTTCCCCTCCCATACCTCTCGCGTTGGTAGGACTTGATGTCGGCTACGGCTATGTCAAGATCGCTTTGGAAGACCGCATTGTGACCTACCCATCAGTCGTCTCGCCGATCGAGCCCACCTCGATTTCCTTAACGTTAGGAGATCAAAGCAATGTCATTGACCTTGAGGGGCAACAGTACCAAGTCGGAGAGGATGCCGTGACAGCCGCCTTCCGGTTTCAAGAGCAGTACGATTCCTGGTGGGTCTCACCCGCCTACAAAGCCCTAGTGGCCTTTGCGTCTCGACACATTCCTCCCGGCTCATACCTCGTAACAGGACTTCCTCTACACATATACACTGTCACGAAAGCGCAATCGCAGGTTCAAACCTTAGTAAGATCGATCCTCCGAGCAAAACGTGTCGACGTGCTCTCGCAAGGCATCGGCGCCTATTGCTATGTGTTGAAGCAATATCCTGATTTACACGGATGCCGAATCGCCCTCGTGGATATTGGCATGCGGACCACCGAACTGATTGGTATGTCCGGAGCCCAATTTCTTCCTCGGTTGTCGGGCGGCCTCGTGGTGGGCATTGGAACGCTGTTACAGAAGGCGGCCAAGACCGTCAGCCAAAAACTTGGTCGCACGATCGACCCCTACGAGATCGATTGGGCGCTTCGACAGGTCAAGCCGCTCCATGTCCGAGGGACGACCTTGAATCACGATGATGTGAACGAGATCCTTCGATCCGACTTCAAAGACTTTGTGGCTCGGATTCAGCAGGAGATGACGCGCCTGTGGGATAACCGTGCGTCAGGCTTCGACGAGATCGTCTTTTGTGGGGGTGGTAGTGCCGTGCTGAAAGACGCCTTCAAGGCCCTCTACTCCAATGCCTTGTTTTTGGAAAACGCGACCTTCGCCAACGTCAAGGGATACCTACAATACGCACAATGGCAGCAACACGACACATCCACCGAACCATCCATGAAAGCGTAGCCGCTATGAAACCTCGTTTGTACCTTTATCTCTCGAAATACAACTCAGCCGATTGCCAGCTCCACGATTTAATTACCGGTATCCCAGCACGGCGACGAAATAACGTGCTAAAAGAAATTCTCCTCGAGGCCTTAGTCGCTCGAATGAAACGCAGTAAGTCGGAGAAACCTTCAATGTCATCTTCACAGGCTCCTTTCCGACAGGATCCTCTCGAACTCGACGTACCACAAGCGTCGTCTCCTCACACTGAGTCCCTAGAGAGGCCTCACCCGCCGAATCCTCTCGACAATCTTCAACGCGCATTGGACACTATTCCACTGAAACCGAAGGGACGGCGCTAGGCTTCAGGAACCCCAGGAAACTCTTATAACCGGGCGCTACTCCAGAGGCACAATGCAATTTGGTCCGTCATAGCGCGCATTGTTGACGACTAAACTAACGGCATAGCATGTGAGATTGTTTGAGGAATATGGGATGAGCAGTTGCTCCAGCTGAGTTGTGTTCTCATAGGTTGGATCTAACCATGCGTCATAGTCCTTTGAACTGAGAATCACCGGCATACGGTGATGGATCGGTTCAGCGATCAGATTAGCGTTGGTTGTAATGATCGTACAGGAATCGATCGATTCTTCTTTCGCCTTTCCTTCCCAGTGATCCCAAAGACCTGCAAAGAAAAACGGTTCGTCATCGGAGAGATGAAAGAAGTAAGGTTGTTTGGGGCTTTTGTCGTGTTTTTGCCATTCGAACCAGCCGTCTGTTGGAATGAGGCACCGTCTTTTTTTAAACGGCCCGCGATAGGCTGGTTTGGTTCTAACCGTCTCTTCACGCGCATTAATCATACTGTAACTCGACTTCGTTTCTTTGGCCCAGGCTGGAATCAACCCCCACTGCATGGTTAGGTCTTCAAGCTGGCCTTTGGAACTCACGCGGAACACCGGAACTTGCTGACTTGGTGCGATGTTGAAACGAGGTTTAATCTTCGATCGAATCATCGTCTTTCGAGCCGTGAGTTCGATTTCTGATTTTCTTAAAGTATAGCGACCACACATGTAGGAAATTATCCTGAACCGGCATCTAATGTAACGGAACGGTGTATTCGGTTACATTCTTTGCTCTAAAGTTGCCATAAGCGGCCGAGCGAAGCGAGGTCCATCGTCCTAAGGGTGCGATGCTTCATGGCCTTGTTATGAATTTTCTCGACCTACGTTCAGGAAGGTCTCACCCACTTCATTTTCGTAATCAACCATTATTTTCATTAAAATTATATGGTCCAAAGTAGGCTTTAGCATCAATAGCGTTGACGTGACCTGACTGAGACTAATGGCTGTGGCATGAGCCGGATCTGTCATGCCCGAATTACTTTGTCCAACAAGCAAGACATCCTCTTTCGTCTCGCATAAACCTAGCCTGTTCCTCATTCCTTTTGAACCAGCATGTATATTCTGGCTCGCCCATGTGTAGTACGGCCGCATGTGATCTAGGGTTACGTCCTTTTCGAGAGCTGCGAAACCAACACGATTGTGATTTGGGAAAATATAGGATGCCCAGCCGTAGTGGCCTGAAAATCTTTTCCCATATTTTTCTATGAGTACATCATATTGTTCCTTACACTCATCAATTTCTTTTTGAGTAGGCGCCTTTTCCTGCAAACGTTCTTCGTATTTTTGGTGCTCAATCATACCGTTATATGAATCAACAACATCATGGAAATAGAATCTCTCGGCACATTCTTGACCATGTTTTGCTATGAACATTCCTGTAACATTTACTTCGTGAAGTGCCCGCCATCGCGCATGGGCTGCATCAGCATAGCCTGACTTCAAAAGGCACAATATCTCTTGAGATATATGGCATGCTCTACTATGGTGCCTAACAACAAGATCGAAAACTAGGTCGTTATTTTCAACAGCCTTAGACCTGTATGAGTTGTTAAACTCTTCGCCAACCTCAGTACAAACCACGATATGAGTTTCTAGAATATCGAAAGCCTCGGCCCACTTCTTTATATTCTCTTGCTCGAATTCCTTCGACAACTTGCGTCTTTCAGCAAGCATTTCTTGTGCTGAATTCATCAGGGAGTCTTTAATGAGCTTTACGGCTTCGGGTGTCACATCAGAAATAATTCCTTCTATATCCAGCTCATCGGCTTTTTCAGAATACCCCTCTAGCTTTTCTACCAACATCTTCCTAAACTCTTTGTCCAGAATTTCCATGGAACATCCTCAGGTAATCATAACGTCTATGATGAATGGCTTTGTTTGCTGCAGAGCAAAACGGCACAGTATACAAAGTCCATGTCCATCAATTTGTTAGATAATTTATCTACAGCGCAGTGATGCTAGTTGAATGTTGGACCGAATGATTTCTTCTCTTTTTATTTCAGTCAACTTGTCAAAATGTAACAGTACTTCTAAACGAAGTGTTACATTTCCTCGATCACTTACCTACTTTCTGAACTTCTCGCACCAACGCCTAAACTCAGTCGACAACAAAAGCATACAGGATCTACCTTAAGAATCAAGCTCTTTCCCTTGATTTCCCGAGCAATTTTCATCAATTCTTGACAGGAGTACGTTCGTTCTCTTACAATTCCTTCCCCATGCGAACCCCAGCTACCTCATTTGACAAGATTGTGGCATTCTATCGTCGGCATCACCGCATGCCATCCTATCAAGAAATCGCGCACTTGGTGCGGTATCGATCCAAGAGTCCCGCGACGAAACTTGTCAACAAACTGATTGAACAAGGCCGCTTAGCCAAAGACGCGAAGGGCCGGTTATTACCCACAAAATATTTTCACGAGATTCCGTGGTTAGGCACGGTCATCGCGGGCTATCCCTCACCAGCAGAAGAAGAACTGCTGAATACGATGAGTCTTGAAGAATATTTAGGCAGCAACAAAGATGCCACGTACATGTTGCGAGTCAAAGGTGATTCGATGATCGATGCAGGGATTTTGCCTGGTGATCTAGTATTGGTGGAACGGCGAGAGACTGCCAGGTCGGGAGAGATTGTCATTGCCGAAGTAGATGGAGAGTGGACGATGAAGACGTATCGAAAACGTGGGAGAAAGGTCACCTTGGAACCCGCCAATAAAAAGTATCAACCAATTGTGCCGAAGGAAGAAATCCGGATTGCCGCGATCGTGAAAGCTGTCATTCGGAAATACTAAGGTGGAATCTCCTCTCACTATTCAGCATCTACCTAAAGCGATTTTGCATATTGATGGCGATGCGTTTTTTGCAGCCGTTGAACAATCGCGCGATCCAGCGCTCAAAGGAAAACCAGTGGTGACAGGGAAGGAACGGGGGATTGCGGCCTCGATGAGTTATGAGGCCAAGGCCTGTGGCGTGACGCGGGGGATGCGTCTTTCGGAGATAAAGCGCGTCTGTCCGCAGGTGGTCGTGCTTCCCTCAGACTATGAAACCTATAGTCTGCTGTCGAAGCGTATGTTTTCTATTGTGCGACGGTATACCTCAGAAGTCGAAGAGTACAGTATTGATGAATGTTTCGCGGATATCACTGGATTGCAGCGACCACTCAAAGGCTCATATCAACACATTGCCGAACGGATGAAACATACCCTCGATATTGAACTGGGCTTTACCTTTTCTGTGGGGTTGGCGCCGACGAAAGTGGTGGCTAAGCTGGGGTCGAAATGGGAGAAACCCTCAGGACTCACGTGTATTCCGGGATGGGAGATTCACCGGTATTTGCGCAAGCTCCCCGTTGAAAAAA
The DNA here is from genome assembly GCA_003523945.1 of Nitrospiraceae bacterium. GTDB lineage: Bacteria > Nitrospirota > Nitrospiria > Nitrospirales > UBA8639 > Nitrospira_E. The sequence continues at coordinate 7,332 of DOFS01000359.1, forward strand.
TTTGGGGCATCGGGGCACAGACAACCGCCTATTTAGCCAAGAACGGGATTCGCACCGCATTAGAGTTTGCCAGGCTTTCGGAGAAATGGATTCAACAGCATTTGACCAAACCTTTTTACGAAATTTGGCAGGAATTACGCGGGATCAGTGTTCTGCCCTTAGAGACGAAAGAAAAAGAGACCTATCAGTCGGTGCAGAAATTCAAAACCTTTTCACCCCCATCCAACGATCGAGGATTTGTCTTTTCGCAACTGGCCAAAAACATCGAGAACGCGTGTATGAAGATACGGCGATATCATCTGGTCGCTGGGAGTGCGATCTGTTTACTGCGGACGCAGGATTTTCGGGATGTTGGGTTAGAAATCAGTTTTAGTAGACCGACAGCGTTTTCGCATGAAGTGATTCATTCATTACGACCGCTGTTTGACCAACTGTTTTCGCCAATGTTGCAGTATCGGTCCACGGGCGTCATGCTAGGGAAGTTACGCGAAGATGGAAATCTTCAACTGAACCTGTTTGATCCTCCCCTGCACATTGAAAAGTTTCAACGGATCTATCAAACCATTGATACGTTGCGCGGGCGATACGGCAAACATACGGTCTTTCTCGGATCCAGCTTAGTTGCGCAGACCTTTACCCAGCATGTCGGAGAACGAGGGGATGCACCAGAACGAAAAGGCTTGATGTTTAAAGGTGAGACCTCTCGAAGGAGGTTGGGCATTCCGATGTTTGTGGGGGAAGTGAAATAATGGAATTTTTCCACTTGGATCAACGAACGTCGGTGCGTTGAACTGCGGGCTAAAGAATTATTGCAATTAATCGTGAGAGAACAGAGTGCTACCCATAAGTAATACTTCCCTTTTCTCATGTGTGACAGGCCAATGGCGAGAATTTTTCCAGTATGAACTACCGGGTTGAAATCAACTTCCCCCA
>DOFS01000168.1:0-4680 GCA_003523945.1 Nitrospiraceae bacterium
ACCGGATATGGCGGGAGGGTATCCTGATCCGTCTGACCGGGCTTTAATTCAGCCGAAGGGGCACGCACCTGGATTCTTTCAGGAATGATTACTCGATCAAAATCAGAGCCCCTATACTCACTTCGCCATCGAGAAAGCTGATACACCATTGTTTTGGGAACGTCTTTGATGACGGCAAAGCCACCAGCCATATCCCCATACAGCGTGGCATAACCCACACTCATTTCGCTTTTATTTCCCGTTGTCAGAACTAAATATCCGAACTTATTGGAAAGGGCCATCAGGAGGGTCCCTCGGATGCGGGCTTGCAGATTTTCTTCCGTCGTATCAGCCTGACAGCCCATGAAGGACTTGCCCAACAGCCGAAGAAAAGACTTGAACACACTCGTCATCGAAAGATGACGCAGGTCGATTCCTAAATTTTTCCCTAACTGGCGAGCATCCTGTCGACTGTCATTAGATGTATAGGGAGAAGGCATCATCACACCATTTACATTGGATGCGCCTAAGGCATCGCGAGCAATCACTGCAGTCAAAGCCGAATCAATCCCTCCGCTGATCCCGATGAGAACCTTTGAGAAGGCATTCTTTCTCACATAATCCTGAACTCCAAGCACGAGAGCCCGGTATATTTCCTCTAACTCCCCGATTGCCGGTGTGAGCCTTATAACACCTGGAGCTCGGGACTTCGGCCACGTCGGCATCCGCCCTATGCGGATCATCGGAATCCGCACCTCATCACCATTCCCTCCTGAGACTCTTTCATGGCGCTTGAAAGCCCCATTTCGCATTGAGGGAATCTGAAGGTCGGTGAGCAAGAGATCTTCTTCAAATGCTTTTGCTCTCGCAAACACCAGACCAGTAGAATCCATGACGAGACTATTCCCATCAAATACCAATTCATCCTGCCCCCCGACCATATTGGTATAACTCACCATCACATCGTGAGCTTTGGCCCGAACTGCCAACATGCGTTCACGCCTTTGCGTTTTCCCGATGTGATAGGGTGAGGCATTGATGTTGACAATCAAATGAGCGCCGCCATGCGTGGCTTGCCGGCTGGCCGGACCATCAGCAAACCATATATCTTCACAAATATTAATTCCGATTCGTAATGGACCCAGACAGTAGACCGGACTGGTCCGTCCGGGTTGAAAATACCGTTCTTCATCAAACACCCCGTAATTTGGGAGCATGCATTTGGCATATGATTTTTTCGCGTAACCATTTACATAGACCCACGCTGCATTCATAGGCTTCCTTCGATCATCCCCCGGATTCCTGATGTGATGTTGAGAAGGATGATCAGATTCGACGCTTCCCACTACTGCCATTATCCCCTTTGTGGCTTTGGCAATACGGCCCCGCATCCGGCTGATATCGAACAGAAACTTCGGCATGAGGAGAAGATCTTCCGGGGGATAACCACACACGGCTAATTCCGGGAAGACAACTACATCGGCTTTGGCTTTCCTGGCCTCGCGAATCCATTGGCAGATTGCGCGCGTATTCCCTTCCAGGTCGCCAACCACTGCATTCATCTGTACCATCGCTAATCGAAGAATCATGATAAAAAAAACGTCCTCTGTCCCAGCGGAACCGAGGACGCCATTGTCCTTTACGCTACCATGTAGAGGAGGACGTCGTTGTCGCCCTTCAGAATAGTATACAAACGATTAATGGCCCATACAAAGCACCTCTGCCCAAATATCCATTTCCTTCATGAATTCCAGGAGAAAGGCCTAGTGGGTCGCCCGTTGAAGTTCCTCCGCGAGAATAATTGCATCGGCAATTTCCCGCATGGATTTTCTAAGATTCATGCTTTGTCGTTGCATGAGACGAAACGCTTCAGGCTCTGACAACCCCTTCGACGCCATTAAAAACCCTTTGGCGCGCTCAACCAATTTTCGCACTTCCAGGGCTTCTTGCATTTCAAAGGACTTTTCCATAAGCCGGGTGTGCTCAATCGCGACGGCGGATTGATTGGCAATGGCCTGAAGCGTGGTGACTTCTTCATCGGAAAATGCATGATAGCTGGAGGTGTATACATTAATCACCCCAATCGGGCTTTCTTTCATGAGCATGGGTATAGACAATAAGGAATGCAATCCTTCCTGTTTCGCTAAATCCCGATAAAAATATCCGTCTTCTGCCGTTACATCCGGGACATACACCGGATGGTGATCCTGTACAGCCCGGCCGCTCATACTCTGCCCAACCTTCAAGGGCGGCTTCCGGCGGTAAGCATCGCTCAGACTTTGGGTCGCCGCAATACGAAGTTCTCCGGATTCCTGATCGACCAGCATGATGGAGCAAATCTTGGAATTCATCAGCTGGGCCGTCATGGTCACAATTAATTGCAGGACATCTTCTATCAGTCTATTAGACGCCACCGTTTCTGACACTTGAGAAAGAATTTCAAGTCGACGCGCTTTTTGCCGCATATCATCATACAATCTGGCATTGGCAATGGCTCCGCCAACTTGATTGGCAATAGTTAGTAAAAGGGCCAGCGTCTCTTCGGCATACCGCTTGGGCCGCTTATGCTGCACATTGATGACTCCGACCATTTTCCCCTTATTCGTTATCGGGACTGACACAAACGCCTGATAACGATCTTCCGGCAGCCGATGAAAGAACTTAAATCTGGCGTCATCACTGGCATTACGAGGGATCACCACGGGAACTTTTTCTCGTGCCACCCACCCGGTAATCCCCTCTCCCAATCCGATAGATATCCGCCCGATGAGCCGGGGATGAGGGTTTTTCGAGGCACGCAGAACAAGCTCGTCTGTTGTTTCAGAGATCAAATACAACAAGCAGGCATCCCCCTTCGTCACTTCAACGACTACCTCCACTATTTGCTTTAAAACCGTTTCCAGCTCCAGAGTACTACAAATGGATTCGCTGATTCGGTGAAGAATCTGCACTTCGCGGGTCCGTTCCCGAACCAGGTGCTTTAGATCTTCTATGGTCGAAGGACGGGCCTGAGCCATGTTATTTTTTTTTGGTTAGCCGTGGGCGGCTCAATGCCCGTGGAACGGGCTTCAATTGTTTCACTCGAGAGGATTGACTGACAGTGAACCATTGGCGAATTCGTTTCCGAACAAGGGGAACGACCTGGACTTCACCGATTTTTGTGGGTACCACACAATTGATTTGACCCTTTACAACCTTCTTATCATGTTGCATAGCCCCCCAGAGATCCATAAATGTCATGGAGGGCATGGCAATGGGCAACCCGACATCCTGAATTAAGTCACGTTGGCGTTCCACAAGCTCCTGAGTACACAGCCCTAAAAACTGAGCCATCGCGGCTTCATGCACCATACCAATTCCCACCGCTTCTCCATGAATCCAGGTTCTATAGCGACCCCACGTTTCCAGTGCATGACCTACCGTATGGCCATAATTCAGAATACGTCTACGCCCCGATTCCCGTTCATCTCCTCCCACCACCTCGGCTTTAATTTCACAACATCGCCGAATGACGGTAGGGATAACATCCTCCGCTTGCCCTCGTAAGCCATCAACGTGCTGTTCCAAATATTCAAAAAATTTTTGATCGGCTATCATGCCGTACTTAATCACTTCCGCTAACCCTGCCACCCATTCACGTTTTGGAAGGGTTTGCAACGCCTGCGGATCAACGACAACGACACGTGGCTGATAAAAGGCGCCGATCAAATTTTTCCCTAATGGATGGTTAACCCCTGTCTTTCCACCCACGCTGGAGTCCACTTGAGCCACCAATGTCGTCGGTACTTGGACAAATGGTACACCCCGCAGGTAGACGGAGGACGCAAACCCTGCCACATCTCCCACGACTCCCCCGCCTAGCGCCAACACCACGTCCTGGCGTTCAAGCCGCTCCGCAACCAGTTTATCTAATATTTTTGACAGCCAATGCATGGATTTGGCTTGTTCTCCATCTGGAATCACTACAAAAAATGGAGAAAAGCCTGCTTGTTTTAACGCTCGGAGCACCACCCTCCCGTAGAGTTCATTGACGACTGGATTGGTGACAATGCCGACACGTCCGGATAACCCAATATTGTGAAGCACACGACCAATCTGAGAGAGAATACCGGATTGAATAAGGACGTGATAGCTCCGATCTCCTAATGAAACCGGAACGTGATTCATCGATGCAGAGGTCTTCATCTAGCGGAAGTCACCCAAAAATAGAATTCAGAACAAGAGACAAAAAAACCTGCCACCATGGAAGCTCGGAACAGGCAGTCTAAAACGTGCGGACATACTCTTGATAGGCTTCAAAGTTCCGTTTCATTTCATCCACTGTATCTCCGCCAAATTTTTCAATCATGGCATTGGCCATTTCATACGCAATCACCGACTCTCCGACGACGCCCGCTGCCGGAACCGTACAAATATCTGAACGCTCCACAGTAGCCTCAAACGGTTCTTTGGTTTCTATATCCACACTATCTTTGGGGGTGTAGAGAGTCGCGATAGGCTTCATGGCCACTCGCAGGACAATCGGTTGCCCGTTGGTAATGCCGCCTTCTAATCCACCAGCGTTATTCGACTTTCTGATAAATTGTCCTGTGGCTTTATCGAAATAAATGTCGTCATGCACTTCAGAACCAAAACGACGTGCCGATTCAAAGCCCATTCCAATTTCGACCCCTTTCATAGCTTGAATACTCATCGCAGCAA
>DOFS01000168.1:4776-5547 GCA_003523945.1 Nitrospiraceae bacterium
GCTTGAATACTCATCGCAGCAAACGCCAAACGAGCACTCAGGCGCCGATCCCATTGAGCAAAGGTTCCCAACCCAATCGGAACATTCGTGACCACCACTTCAAAGATGCCGCCTAAGGAGTCCCCCTTATGCTTGGCTGCCCGAATCTGTTCAATCATTTTTTTTGCCGTCTCAGGGTCATGGCATCGTACATCAGATTGTTCTGCATGTTCATACGCCGATAGGGGGTCATTCGGACTGGGAGCGGCAACTCCTCCGATGTCCATGGTATAACTGACCACCCGCATGCCAAACTGGGCCAGCAACGACTTCGCTACACCGCCAATAGCCACCCTGATGGCGGTTTCCCTGGCGCTGGCCTTTTCCAGGACATTGCGGATATCCCGATGGCCATATTTAATGGCTCCAACCAAATCTGCATGGCCAGGCCGTGGACGAGTCACCACGCGTTCGGTCGAGGGAGGACCAGGTTCGGACGCCATGATGTCCTTCCAGTTTTCCCAATCTTTGTTCCAGATCAACAGCCCCAAGGGATTTCCCAAAGTTTTCCCTTTTCGGACCCCACAAATAAATTCAATCCGGTCCTTTTCAATCCGCATCCGGCCGCCACGACCATATCCGCCCTGCCGACGGATCAAATCGGCATTAATCTCTTCGGCCGTGACCGGCAAACCGGACGGAACCCCTTCCACTACGGCCATGAGACCTCTCCCATGAGATTCCCCCGCATTTAAATATCTCAACATATCATTCCTTTTGGGTACATTAAAC
>DOFS01000170.1 GCA_003523945.1 Nitrospiraceae bacterium
CCCTCCTTCCCGATCATTACCGGTCTGAAGCCCCCTCCCCTTCCACACCCCTTCCTGCAGTTCATGGGTTTCAAACCACCCACCCTCCCATTCATAGGGTCCGTCTCCCTCTTCATTTAACATGATGGTATTGGACCCGGTTTCGTCCTCATACACCCAGATCCCGGCAAGATCCTGAAGTTGTTGGGGTCGATGCGAGGGTTTCCGGGTACTTTCCTCACCTTGAGGAATCTGACGAGAGAGATCTGCGCAAGCTACCACGGTAAGGACACTTATGCCGATCAAGATCAGTTGGACTATACTCTTCTGCATGAATACTCCCTTGTCTCACTTTAATAATTGGATAATCGGCCCGAAAATGAAATATCAGGATTGTATCAGACAGGACCGATAGAGCCACCTGAGAGAAACCCTGTACTCCGAAAGGCCGCCACCGATGAGCACGCCCGGCAAGGGAACGCCTGAGTGATGGAATTGACACCCCCTCTGATCTGTACCCAATGCGGGTCGGTCGAAAATGGCGCGAAGTCCTGCTCGCAATGTGGAGCCACGCTTCATGCACCCCAACAGGAACCCGTGAGCATCTCCAATGATGCACCACTCGCCACAGACCTCTCCTCGACTTCGTCAAAATCTCAGGATCCCTTGACCCCATACGGAACAGGTTCCACTGCTGAACCTAACTCTGACTTAGGAAAGGTGGAAACGGATCGGAAAGAACCGACATATTCCTCTGACGCAAATCTCCCTCCCGATGGAGTCAATGAGCCGTACGATTCCGACTTGTCTCCCAACCACCATCCCATTTTTTGGGGGCGTGGGCGAACACTCTTTGGCATTTTCTTGGTCAATACATTTTTGACATTAATCACGCTTGGCTTGTATTCATTCTGGGGAAGGGTGCGTATTCGCCAATTTTTGAGCAGTCAAACCAGCTTTGCAAGAGCTCGCTTCTCCTATCACGGCACCCCCCAGGAATTACTCAAAGGTTGGTCGAAAGCCTTATTGGTATTCGGATTTCCCTATGCGTTTCTGAATTTCGTTCCCCTCCTCTGGAACCAGATTCCGACTTGGATTCCCAATGCCCTTGCAGGGACCATGGTCTTGTGCTTCATTCCTATCGCCGTGGTGGGATCGAATCGCTATCGGTTGAGCCGAACCTCCCTGGGAACGATTCGTTTCTCCTTCCGCGGGCACGTGAACAAGTATATGAAAATATGGGTCATCGGAACCCTACTCACATTATTGACAGCCGGCATCTATTACCCGTTTTTCGAAAATGCCAGACGAAAATTCCTCGTTGCCCATAGCTACTTTGGCAATCGCCCGTTCACCTATACCGGAACCGGAAGCGGGCTCTTGAGGATCTACGCGAAAGCTCTGGCTTTCACCGGGCTGATTGTGATCGTACTCATCGGGATCAGCGCCGGACCGGACGGCCTGCCAGGCGTCATTCATTGGCCATCCGAGAATTGGCAAGATCTCTTTTTCAATTCCATGTTCATCACAGGATTGCTCACTCTAATCCTTCCCTGGTTTTACCTACAGGTGGCCAAGCAACGATACCAATGGAATCATTCAGATTTTGGAGACGCACATTTTCAGTTTTCTGCCTCAACCTGGAATTTAATGGAGTTACGGATCACGAACTTTCTCCTGCTCATACTCACGTTTGGATTAGCCTGGCCGTGGGTCCAGGTCCGAAATCTCCAATTTCTGTATTATCATCTCAATCTTCAAGGCCCTTTGGATTTTCAACGCATCCAACAGGAAGCCCTGGATGCTTCGCCCACCGGAGAAGAGCTTGCGGGATACTTTGACGCTGGTTTTGACTTAGGATGAGTCAGACGAAAACCCGTATCTATACCATCCCCCGGCATCTTGCCTTTCAATTTTTGTTATGATTTTTTCAACCTGAGACACATCCATGGCACACTCCACCGAATGGAAAGGATCCTATTATGACGGGCGATCGGTGATTCCACAGCATGTGACCATTTCCGTTAACCCTGTCGGCCTGAGCGTCCGCTTGGCGGATGGCACAACCAGACTTTGGACCTACCAGGAACTCCGACAGACCCAGGGACGCTATTCCGGAGAAGAAGTACGATTCGAGCGAGGGACCGGAATTGGAGAAACGCTGGTCATCCCCAGCGGCAACATTCTGCTGGCGATTCATGAGCACGGCGGGTCGCACGCCCGCCATTTCCATCATCCCGGTGCCAGACGCACACGCGTGTATTTGACGGTGTTGGCTGCACTCGGCTGTATCCCCATCGTGTATGGCATCTTCACCTGGGGGATTCCCTCGCTGGCTCAGCCAATCACTGCCGCCATTCCTCTTTCCTGGGAAATCCAATTGGGGCAATTCGTTCAGCAGGAAGTCACCACCGGGAAACCTGTCTGTAACAACCCGAAACTGCTCCACGCCGTCGAAGCAATATTGACGGCCCTGACCGATCCCATCGACCCACTCCCCTATGGATTTCAGGTGACCGTAGTGGATAGCCCCATCATCAATGCTATGGCTGCCCCAGGAGGGTATGTGATGATCTTTCGTGGTCTTCTGCAAGATACCGCTTCACCAGAAGAATTCGCTGCAGTGCTGGCTCATGAAATTCAACATGTATTGCTTCGTCACACCATGCACCTTATCGTGCGGCATGTGTCGATGGCTTTTGTCATCGCCGCCCTCAGCGGAGATGCCAGCGGGATGGTGTCGTATGCACTCCAAGCCGCCCAAACCCTTCAAACTCTGTCCTATAGCCGTGATGCGGAGAACCAAGCTGATGAACAGGGATTCCAATTATTGCAAAAGGCGGGGATTAACCCCGAGGGGATGCTCACCTTTTTCGCCAAACTTGAAAAAGAACAGGCTCCGGACGGCGTCCTTCGTTACCTTTCAACCCATCCAGCGACCCAGGACCGCCTGGCACACCTGAGGCTTTTGCTGCCATCAGCCGCCACCACCTACCGAACCTTTCCGTTTCAATCTGAATGGTCCGATATCACCACACACTGCGAAGCGCCACTCAAGGCACCTTCTTAAGTTTGTTTGCCTCGGGGCACGAAGACCCTTGACTGGATGCTCAACCCACCTTTTTTTGAAACCTGGGCCATTGCTCTCTAGACCTGGAGCCTTCATAATAAAACTATTCGAGACATGCCGGATTGTATGGTGTCTTTGTCAGGACCACGACTCCAAATACACTCACACCCTGTCTGTCTAGGAGGAAGTCTTCATCATCAACACATAACAAGGGGTGGGTCATATGGGAACCGAAATCACACGCTATGCCATCGGAGAACATGGGAAGTTGCATAAATTTACCGGTAAGGATGCACCGGCAGGCACCGTTCCCCTGGTGGAAGAAGACGGAAAAAGCTTAACGGCGAAGGGGAAGGCGTATACTGGACGGTATTCAGATATTCTCCCTAATGTGGAGATTATTCGCGTACAGTTCGATCAATACAGTTCGAACCACATAGGCTTTGCCATGGAAGCTCATGACAAAACCCTGACCAAAATCCCGGAAATGCTGGAAACTACGAAAGTCATTTCAGAAAAACTCAGACATGATTGGATGGCGCAAGACAAAGCCTATCAAGACACCGAAAAAGCCAAAAAGGTACCGCCTCCCGCGGCCCCAAAAGTCGCCATCCCCGCGAAAGAAGCGATTTCGGCAACCTAATCAACGCTCTACCCCCCGCAAAGAACCTGTCAGAGCCTAAAAGCGCCCTCCGTTTAAATGCGATGAGCCTTTCTTTTCCCCCTTTGCCACACAAACGCAGAGGGGGAATAGCTTCAACCTTTCCGAAGGATCGACCTAACGAAATCTGAACGAAGGCCGGTGACGAGGATCACGGCCGGCGGAGCACCGACTTCCCGATTCAGGGAAAAAGTGGAATAGCCATTGGTGGGGAAAGCACGCATGGGTTCACCCCTGTCGAAAAAAACTGGCGACCGGGCTATTTCTTTCGAAACGAAATATGCTCTTTATACTCCTGAATAGCCGCGCCCAAAGCCTTCGATCCTAATGGAATATTGGCCTCCAGCGCATCTTCAACCTCCTGATCATCTATCAACACCTCGTAGCATTCGTGTTGATTGGTGAGCACCATGCCCTTCTCCGTTTGCCGGGGCATATAGATTTCCGTCCAGACTTCCTTTTCCACCAAACACACATCCCGAAATCGTTCATACAGGAGCTGCAACCGCTCCTGATCAGAAATCACGAGGGGATTATTTTCCATAGCTATACCTCTCCCTTCATTCGCATCGATAATGATGGTTAATTTTCTACTCTGCTCTCATCAAATTCGTCAAGTGGGTGAGTTATTTGCTATTTCCCGAAGACGGATATCCAAGGGTCGCGGCCCAACACCCAAAGATAAAAGAACGTGCCCAGCCAGCCATGATACAGCCCCAAGGGCCAAAGATTCCGATCACGAATATACAACGGGATAAAAAACCCTGCCAGAAGACCCGTAGCCAGCATCAGAAACCCATCAGGGAAATGGACCACAGCAAACAGAATTACCCCGACAGGCATGGCCAACAACAGGCCAGATTGAGGAAAGAGTTTCAGGAGGTTGTCGACACCCAGGGCCTGGACAAGAAACTGTTGGAGGATTCCCCACAACGGATACAGGAGCAACAGGAACAGTATGTGGTCTTGCCAGAGCGCTCGTCCGGTCATGGCACCATACCAAGCCATGCCTAACCCCGACGCAATAAATACGATCGATGGCCAAATGAAGGCTTGCCGAAGATTGTCGGTGCGAAACCCCCACTTGCTCCACTTTGTCGGATCTTGCCGAACCTGCCAGCCGACATAACCGATCCAGCTGATGCTGGCCAAAGCTATGAAGAGTCCCTTTTTATTAAGACTCAAAAATACGAGATGGAGCAGCCCGGTCAACAAGACCGCAGAAAATTCCCACCAGGCCATTCGTTCATCGGAAGAAAGTTTCAGAACCCCCCCCTCACGAATTACAGGGTATACGTCGAAGATTTTTTAAGAAAAGCTAAGGAGGGATCTTGAGGGGAAACCGAAAGCACTGGACAACCATCTAGGTAATGATCCGTAATGAAGCCCAATACATCAGACTCATAAGGAAACAACCGGACCACTGCGACAACCGTCTTTCCCAAAGTAGGAAAAACCAATTGGGTATCTTGCGGCCGTTGGGTTTTCAGAGTTCGAGTTAGGGCTTTTGACAGACTTCTGGCTGAATCTCTAGGCAAGGCCTCCTTGATAGATCGCCCGAGCAGATTCTCTCCACCTAAAAGGTGGTAACAGGGAAGGGGGAAAAAGCAATCCCGATAGATTCCATTTTTGTCCCAGCGAAAGATCTTATGGGGAACAAAGGAAACATGATCCACACGAAACATGATGCCCAGAAATTCTTCCCACATCGCCTTCGACCAGCGTTCCTCGGACATAGAGCCCTCCTGGCTTCTAGTCATTTACCCTGTCATATAGATGATTCTTCCACCAATATTTCAGGGCTCTTTAACACAGTAAATAAAAGTTCCCATCTGATAAACAACTGGGGAAATTCCTAGTCGTTCAGAGGAAAAACCCTAGCCCTCTATATACTGTATTAAAAAGGGAACAAATAATTCAATCTATCCTCTCCTCTTCGTCTACAACCTAGGAAGTTCCCCTAGTTCACCGAGAAGGCTGTGGTCCAGCCTGTCAAACCCTGGATATCGACGAAACCGCCCTAAGGTGTGGCTGAGTCGGTACGGTAGAAAGGTCCGGTCTCACCCCAAGCGGCAAATCGATTATTGTGGAGCAGCAACACATCCCAACATAGGACGCCCATTGGGAAGCCTTGGGAGATGGAGAAAGCCGGTTCAGCAAACGGTTACATTATTGGCCGAGGATGAACAAACCGGTGGGTTTTGATCGAGCACCTACCGGCGTGATGCTCGATTACGCTGAAGGCTCCTTAATACTCTATAGCGAAAGTTGCAAAACAATTATGTATATCCGATCCCAGGAAAAACATTCCAAGAAAATTATTTTCGAACCTGGCCATATACCCTATCTGAGGTCTTATCGGATTGACAGAGATACGACCCTGCCCTTTAAAGTCCGTAGAAGCGATGGTACAGGAAAATAATTCTACCAGGTTTCATGCCCCCAAAATTCCCGAGGCAAAACCGTACCTACCCAATGCCAAAATTACGGCACGATGCAAGGCACAACTCCTTTTATATTCGTCCCATTCAAGTGAACATTTCGCAATCGCGCCTTGGCCAGGCATTTCCACTTATCATTTGAATCCTTTCGACCTTCGAGCCGAATACGATAGTGATGGTCTTCCTTCAAATCAGGAATGACATAATAATTGTTTTCAAATTTTCTAATTTTTTGGTTCACGTCACACGCGTTGGTAAAGGTATCGCCCCAATCCTTCCAGCAGATTTTCCATTTATCATACTTATCCGGCTGCACACTCCAGGTCACTTTGATGTTGCAAGTGCCTTTGTCGAAATCACAGGAATGTCCACCCTCAAATCCGTCAGGACCTGTAGTCAGCCAAACTGACCCCCCAATGCCTTTTTCATCATGCGGGGGTTCGTAGGGCTCGTTTTCACTCTCCTGCTGGGGAAGGCCGGCGGGACAATCAGGATCGGCAGAGCAAGCGTTCAAGTTACAATAGCCATCCGCCCCACAAGGCGGTGGCCCATCAACAGAATCAAGCGCCACAAGCCGTATCGGAACATCACTCCCATGATCTACTCGTGAATATTTGGATGGAGTGGAAGACAGACGCCACTGAACCCATCCATTATTCATGAACGAAATAAACTTGGCGTCCTGGTCCTTA
>DOFS01000016.1:0-18248 GCA_003523945.1 Nitrospiraceae bacterium
CATACATCTGCACCCAGTCGTTGACCGACCATTGGCTATGTACCCGATGCCGGGTCTTCGGCGTCACGCAGTAGAACTGATACCCCTTCTCCCAGAGCGGATTGGCGTATCGTTTAATCTCCTGCCATGGCAACTTAATATTTCGCACCGTCTTATCGTCATGGTGCTGGGCCGTGATCGGCACCCCATAGTCATCCGGCCGGATGTACGGATTGGTGGACATGATCGCATTAGGCAAGTACGGCGTCGCTTCCGTCCCTTCCCGGTGCGAGATGAAATTTTCTCCATACTCAATAGCTTCCGGCTCAACCCGGTAGGTCTCCAAGCGTCCACTGCGGGTCCACATTGGCTTGGATTCGTTGGTTTCCTCCCATAAGGGGACGCGCGGATACGTCCGGCACATCACCATCCAGCCCTTTTCCGACTTCAACATGGTATCCGCCGAATATCCATAGGAGGTGCTACCGGCATCCAACAACCGCTGCACATACACATCGACCCGATTGTCATAGACAAATTTAAAGTAATCGCGGAACCGGCCATCACCCGTCATTTCGGTGAGTTTGGCCGCGACCCCCGCCACCGTATCCAAATCGTTCCGGGTGTCATACAACGGTCGAATGCCACCCTTCCACACTTGCATCCATGGATTCGAGACGGTGGCGGTCATTTCAGGATAGGTGAACTCCATCCATCCGTTCACCGCAAACGACACATCGGCGTGATTCACATCGGAGGTCATTTCAATGTCCTGAGTCACAATGGCTTCAATATGGGGATCCACATTTTTCACCATGTCATAGTGGTGCTTTGAGTTATTGAGAATATTGACATTCGCCACCCATCGGAACTTACTCGGCGTCGGCATATGCGTCTTACCGGTAAACACCCGTCGGCCATACTTCGGCGTATTCACGATCAAGGCCGTATCGCCGTGATTCCAATAGGTGGTTTCCTCGCCGTAATAATATGGACGATAATTCACCTCTTTCCCATGGGCATTGGGATCCGTCGTGATCTTGAACGGGTTTTCACCGGTGTGAATACCAATGCCCTCACCTGACCATGGCGTGGCAGCCCAGACTCCAACCTTATAATTTCCTGACCATGTATGGCATCCACTACCAAACTTCCCCATGTTTCCAGTGAGTATCATGACCATAGCGGCCGCTCGCCCCATCGAGGTCATATGAAAATAATGGCAGACCCCTTCACCATTATGGATCGCAGCCGGTTTGATGGTCCCATTATCTCTTGCCCACCGCACGATGAGGTCTTTTGGGCAGCGATTAATCTGATGGACGGTATCCAAATCGTAATCCTGAAGATGAACCTGGTACATCTGGAAAAGGGGCATGACATCCGCCTCTCTCCCATTAAGCAATTTCACTCTGAATGTTCCCGTCAGGGCCGGATCCAGCCCGCTGTTCTTAAAATGCCAACCTACCAGTTCCCGATGAAGCGGAACCGCCTTTTCCTGGTTGAGATCCCATATCATAGCCCCTCCAAGTCTGGCGATCTGAGAAGGCGAAAGCCCTTGTACTTTGCCAGAATAAGCCTTGGAGAAATCCGGAAAAGCATAATCCTTAATAACATCCCGCGGATCCAAGTACTGCAAGGTATCTGTACGAATCAATAACGGGAGATCTGTACTGGATCGAACAAAATCGTTGTCCTGAAGATTTTCGTCTAAAATAATTTTACATGCCCCAAGAAAGAGGGCCCCATCGGTCTCGGGTCGAACCGGCATCCAATAATCCGCTCGCTGCGCAGTCGGGTTATATTCCGGTGTGATGACCACCACTCGACCACCCCGTTCAATGGATTCCAGTTTCCAATGCGCTTCCGGCATTTTATTTTCGACAAAGTTTTTCCCCCAGCTTGTATTCATCTTGGAAAACCGCATGTCCGAAAGATCGCAATCGATCGCTTGCGCTCCTGACCAGAAGGGCTGAGAAGGATCCTGGTCCCCGTGCCAGGTTAGATTATTAAAATACCGTCCCCCCTGAGCACTGTCCGGTCCGACTTTTCTCACCCAACTATCCAACAGGGCTCCACATCCCCCGTTCATTCTGGTGATCCCCATTTTGCCGATGACACCTAACACGGGCATGCCGGCGCGGAATTTCATACTCCGGACCCCTGATCCCTTCATCATCTCGATCATTTCCGGAGGATACCCTTGCTCTCGCAATCGCCTGGCACCGGCCTCTCCGCTATACCGGTTGGCGATCACGATCATGGCCTTGGCCAAATAGGTAAACGCGGTATCCCAGGAGACCCGCAACATATCATCCAAATAGCGGGCATTAAATTTATATTTTGTCATGACCGTCGGCGTTAACTCCGGACTCCCGTCATCCATCCATTCTTTCCAGCCTCGCCGCATCAAGGGTCCCTTGAGCCGGTACGGGCCATACACCCGGCGATGGTAGGTATACCCCTTCAAGCACATCCGCGGATTATGAGCAAAGGTCCCACGATTGCCGTACAGGTCTTCATAGGTCTGGTGATCGTAGTTTTGCTCCACGCGCATCACCACCCCGTTCCGGACAAACGCCCGGATGCGGCAGGCATGAGTATCATTCGGAGAACAACACCAGGTAAACGAACTGTCATACCGGTATTGGTCGTGATAGACCCGCTCCCAGGAGCGATCCGGGTATTCACCCAGGGGATTACCCACTTCCACAACCGGTTGTAATGCTGTTAACGCCAACGCCTGATCCGCTAACGCCACGGCAGCCACCGTTCCAGCTGTAATTTTTAAGAATTGCCTTTTAGTAACCAACATCAAACGTTCCTCCATACAAAGGTTGAAAGTTCCGGCTAACTAAACAAATCCTTTATCCCTCCTTTTTTTGAGACTGCCTCAACCGATGTCTTTCCCAGACATTCAATTCGGCAGGTATGGCCACCGCGGTCTTGGGTGGCTCGACCATGAGATTTGCCCATCCCAACACTAAAACTCCCACGAAACTGACTATTCCGAAGATCATTTCAATCAGAGGATTTGCAACCCAAAATTCCATCATCTCGCTCTCCTTCACCATCCAATCACTCCATTTATGCGCTTCACCTTGGATAGGTGAAGGCGCCTTTCAACCCTGACCTGGCACTGGACTTATGAATCCATGATTCATCCATCCCTCCATGGCTTCACCATGAAACCCATCAGGAACGACTGGCCGTTTGTGGTGTGAACTGCGGCACAGCCGGTGATTCTGACACCTTTGGCGTCTCCGGCACTGGCGATTTCTTGCCGGCAAAAGCCGCAAGCCAGAACACGAAGAGAATGGTTGACCAGAACAAAAGAACATTGAAGGAAATCATATTGGCCGCAAACCCGATGGTATGGGTATAGGCCCAGGGCGAGTTATCCCGCATCACCTCGTTGACATGCCAGAAGAGACGGACTGATGAACGGATGTATCCCATCAAGGCCATCATCCAGGTAAACTCCGTTGCCAGGGCGATCAGAGCATATTGCGATCGCGCCGGCATTTTCCCCCATTGAATGGGCCCAGCCACTTTGGCCCCCTTGAGCATGGCCAGGTTCAACGGCATCATCAATAGAAGACACGACATGGTGGTGGCCACCTGGGGAACAGATAGACCAATCCGAACGTTCGCGGGTATGAAATACCCATAGATCGCCAACCAAATAATATTGAGACTTCCGACCACGAAAAAACAGGTCATAAAGATATTGCCGAACAATTTCCATTTCACAGCTGGAATCAAATTGCCGCGCTGATACCAGATGAAACTCACAATCGTCACAATGATGAGCATATTGATCCCGCCATTTTTGGCAGACATCACCCCATAGTTTCCTAAGACGGGATGCTGTTGGCCTCCCATGGCTTTCAGCTCCGCCGGTGTCATGACGATGGTATGGGGCGTGATAAAGACCAGGAGCCCTACGACCGCGATAAACACCAGATATTTAATATATCGTTGAAACCGTTCAGCACCGGGCATCCGGCCAAAGCATTGCCACAAGTAATAACTGGTACTCAAAAAGAGTGCGCCGATCATAGTGGCCTGAATGATAAACAACCACGCGAGAAGTCCCCCCATCAGGGTTATTCCCATTTGTTGGCGATAGGCATAGACCTCCCGCATGAGCCAATAGCCGGCAAACGGCAGGGGAATGAGAAAAATGACCGCGATAAACATGGCCACATATCCCATCCAGTCGTAATGGGCTCGCTCTTCATCGGTTTTTGCCGATAAAAACCGATAGGCGGCATACGCCGCCACGACGCTACCCCCGAATGCCATATTTCCTAAAATCCGATGAACATTCAGAGGATTCCATAAGGCGCTATGAATCGCATGCCAGATATTTCCGAGGTACCGTCCTTGTTCATCCACCCCTGCCGGCGACATCATGAACGCGATCCACGAGTTCGCCAAAAACATCAGCACGGTTCCAATGACATTCAAGACCACGGCGATACTGAGATGCACCCACTTCAGGACGCCTTCCCTCATCCTGTCCCATCCGTAGTAATAGATATACAAAGTCCCGCTTTCCGCCACGAAGAGCAGAGCATAGATGTGCATGACAGGACGGAAGATTCCTGAAAGATAGCTGAAAAATGTGGGATAGAGCGTGAGAAAGGTAAAGAGTAGAATGCCTCCGAGAATCGCGGTTAACGAATACGCCGTCAAACTGATTCGTATAAAATCATAAGCCAGTTGATCATATTTCTTCGCCATGGCCTTGTCCTTGGTCACCATGCCGATAAACTCGATCACCATGCAGAAGATGGGAACAGCCAGGACAAAACTGCCGTAATACAAATGCTGCTGATTCGCAACCCAAATCAGCACTCGACTTTCAAAATTGCCATAGCGGGGATAATCATGCGTATTGTCCGCGGTGAGTGGAGCGGTTTCGCTCGACACCACACCTTCTGTTTTGTAATAAATATCTCGCCCCATTTCGACAGGAGCTTCGGCTTCTTCTCCCTCAACAACCTCCTGGGCGGGCTGTGGACTTTGCCCTCCCCCTCCCGATGCGATGGCCTCACTGTCTCCAAACAGGATCGGCATAGCGATTCCGATGGGAAGCAACAACATTACCGCAAACATGCCGATCAGCATGATTACGGCATTTTTTTTCAGTTTCCCTCCACTCATTCCTCTACGCATTCCTTTCACTCCTCTCCCCCAAGGTCATTGAGCTCATCGGGTAGGCAAGCCAAAATTTACCCGTTGAGAAATTTATTTATGAAACTTTTCTGAGGTTGCCGTATTTTCATCTCCACCAACTTGGATTCCCGTCCTTTTTTCTATTGTTGTTGAACGCTTTGCATGGGCCATGCCCAAAAAAGGAAAATTCAATGGTCCCAGCGAATCCTTTGTAAACCATAGCGTGGCTTGTCTTTATCCGTGTGTTCCATTAATAGGCCTATCATTTGCCCACGAAAAGACGTGGTGGGTAATGGTGGCTACCCACCGCTCCACGTGGCCGGAGGCAGAGAAATACTTGGAGGACAAAGAAGCGAACCTTCAGGAGCACAACCAAAAAGGATCAGAGTCCCGCACACCAGATCACTCTCCAGAGGGTGTGAGAGTTCTGAAGAATGTGAATCGGTCTTGAGTGTGTGGTGGGGGAAAAAAACGATTAGACAGCAGGATCAAAAAGTTGCCGAAACATGGCAAATTGCATCGTGCAGATATGCCCTCCCGCCAACGCCGCCTCAAGCACCTCATGAGGAGAACGGATACCGGCGAGAAGCACCTGAGTGGAGAGCCCATAATTTCGAAAAACTGTGACAATTTTGCGGGTGATATCGCTTCCCTTGGATTGATTGTCGCCGATGTGATCGGGGCAAATTGAAACACACCATGCACCGGCTTTGGCGGCAATCAACGCTTGCGTCAGGGAAAAACATAGAGACACATTTACCCGGATGCCTTCGGCCGTCAACCGCTTAGTCGCTTTGAGTCCTGCAGGCGTCAAAGGACATTTCACCAAGACATTTCTATGGATTTTCGCTAATTCTTTCCCTTCCTTGACGATGGCTTCTTCTTCAATACTCAACACGCCCACGCTAATCGGACTATCCACATACCGACAGATTTCCCGAATTCCTTGATAAAAATTCAGACCCTGCTCCGTAACCAAACTGGCGTTCATGGCTATCCCATCCAGAATTCCCAACCTGCCAATTTCCTGAATTTCTGTGAGACTCACCGTATCTAGATAGAATTTCATGAACGTTCATTACTCATGAACAGGAATAATCCTCCTCGCAATTTAGGCCCTTGCCGCAAGCCTGGCGTACCGCTCTCACCCCATGACCTAAAAATAAAATCAGCCTCATCACTACCACTCTCTTCATTTGATCTCAATTAGCTGGCTTATCGGTGCCTTGCATACACTAAGCCATTGTGCAGTTAAGAACCCATATCGCTAAATTTCTTAAAATTTGTGTTGATTCACCTAAAAAGTCCATGAGTTCAGGAAGATGGACTTGCATAGCCACGAAAGACCGTGGTGGTCACATGACTCAAACCTTTGTATTCCGTGACTGTTCCTCAGCTGAGAGGTTGGGAAAAATGGAAAAATAGAGGAGGAAGAGGAGGAGATTAAAATGCGTGGGGGGAATGGCTAGGTTCGCGTTGGACCCCAAAGACCTGCTTTTCTAATCCGGTTCCGGAACGGGTTGGGGGGTCCAATCTGAGTTATTCTGCTGCTCCCCTCACAACTCCATCTGCCAGCTACTGGCGGCCAATGACAGGAGAATACATTGCCGCGTGAATAATCGACTAACCCAGCCGGGGCCTTGGATGGGTGTGTCACGTAAAAAACAAGAGCCCTTCGGACCAGGAAAGAAAACCACTGCGCTGTCACCTGAGATACTCATGACATCCATCCGGAACGATCATTCACATCTGATTGGCTCATCAATATAAACACTCCCGCATGTCCCTGATCCCATAAACGATAGATTAAGGTTGAAGCTGTTGGGTAGATATTTGATAGTATTACAGCGATCCGCGCTTGCATTAAATGGCCATGCGACCGCAACCAAGGAATAAGCGTCAGAAATCGATGGCTCCGAACAATCATCACGATGGTTGTTCCATTTAAGGAGGTCCCATAGACTTTGGAGGATAACCGGCTCTCATTAAAACTCGGCGTATAGTCCCAAACACTGTCGGGGTATCGGAATAATCAGCTACTGATACTGGCGAAACAGCCTGCAAACGCCGTAGAAGATCCTCGATCTCAACACCGGCAATCTGTTCGCATTGCACATACACCCCTTCTGAGCCTTCCTCCAGTCCATTGTGAGAATCAAGAATCATTCGGATTGACTCAATGATGGCTCGCGTGGGTGTCGGCATAATCAACGTACCAAGGGCGCCATGATCAAGCCGTAGCTTATCGGTCAAGGGAAGTGGGCTGCCGCTTCTCAATCGTTGAATGGTTGGAAACAGCACCTTTTCCTCCATCGCGATGTGCCGGAGAAGACCCATGCGGAATTCTCTATAGGCCTGGTGATCAATTTTCTCCTGTTGGTCAATGGCCCGGTGCAAGAGATTATCTAACCGTGCATGGTCCTCCGCCAGGTAATGTTGCACAATTCCCAATCTCACATGTTTCTCCTCTCAGATTCCTGATTGGCGTTTAGCCACAACATCCCAATTGACATTCGAAAGGAAGCTTTCAATATATGCCCCCCGTTCGGACGGTTGAAAGTCGAGTAGATAGGCATGCTCCCACACATCCATCACCAACAGGGGTCGAAAGCCTGCGACATTACCAAATTCATGGAGACTTACCCAATGGTTGGATAATCGCCCGTTATGGGGGTTTTGATAGCAAATGGCCCAACCGACTCCTCGCATTTTCCCTATGCTAGAAAAGTCCGTCTTCCAATTCTCAAAACTTCCAAAACTCTCTGTTATGCCTTTTCCTAAAGAATCCTGACCTTTCAAACCTATTGAGGCTTGAGAGGTCATATTTTCAAAATATAACTCATGCAGAACCATCCCGTTATATTCAAATCCCAGCCGCCTGGTGAGTTCCGAATAAGCCGGCATTTCCTCCTGATCCACCTTTCCGTCTTTTAAAATATTGGCAATGAGTTTGTTGAGCGTATTCGTAGCCTTAACATATCCTTCATACAGCTTGAAATGCATCTCCAGCGTCTTATCTGAAATTCCTTTTAATCCTGAAAGGTTAAATTCTTTGGCTGTATATTGTTGAGTGCGCGTCATAAAAACCCTACCTCCATTGCATAATCAGAAATTTTCCTCATAGAAACCCTGATTAAATAAAATAATAATCTCCCTGACTAATAAGAGAATACGTTAGCGTCATAATCCCCCACGGGCACACACCGACTGTGGCTTCAGGAGTCGGTCCCGGTTTTTCACCATTTTTATTTGGAGAAATACTTGGAAACCTTATGTTTCGGTTTATGCGGGCATATCGCCATGATGTTCACTCACAGCTAGGAAAGATCCTCATCCGAACCCAAATGCCATTTGCTCCGGATGCCCCTGATTTCTCTTTGGTGAAGCTCATGGGTACGCCTCATGCGAAATGACCCTTGGAAACAAGCAAAGCAATGAACATGCCAGATGAAATTTACACTTCCGTTTGAATCGATTTTTTTCTACATGCAGCGTTTCATGATCGAGGGTCAGGAAACAAACTATGAAGACTGCTTAGATCCTCCGTCCCCGGTGTGAGGACCCCACTCCTATAATGCTGAGCAGAGTTCGAAGCCTCAATCATTTTGCAATGGACGATGGGGAGGGAAACTTCCGTTTATGACGTTGGGCTGGCGAGTTTAGATAGGGATGCCATGTCATGAACTTTAGGAAAGTCTTTGCCCTCAGGAGGGACGTTTTTTGGATACGGAGTTCTTATTTTAGAGGAAAAACTTCTTCATTGGTTCACTTTTCCAAATCTCTGGCGTTGAACCGATTGAGCCAGCAGGGGGTTTATAGGTGATAATCTCCGGCGGCTTCAGGTTGATAGAGCACCTCTTCAATTTTCAACTTTCGTTTTCCTGCAGGCACCTGCCACTCAATAATGTCCCCAACTCGACAACCCAGAATGGCCGTTCCCACCGGTGCGAGGACCGAAATCCTGCCTGTCGCAGCATCTGCATCACGCGGAAACACTAAGGTATATACCAGCTTCTCTGCCTTGCCCATGTCTGATAATCGGACACGTGAGTTCATTGTGACGGCATCATGCGGAATATCCTTTGGGAGGACAATGTTCGCCCGGTCTAATTCTTCCTTCAGGCCATCCAGATGGTCGCTTTCGCTTTTGCTGCCTCTGAACGTGAGGCCAACGTCCAATAGTTCAGTGAGTCTGTTCAGATCGTATTCTGTAATGTAAATGTCTCGATGCTCCATGGTGCGACTCCTCCTTATTCGCGAAGAGTATCACAAGATTAGAAGATAGGCCTAGGGCTTATAGGGTTTGAGCTAAGAAACGGACTTGCTTAGCAATATGAAGTATTTCCTTTCCTTACAACCGGCCTTCTGAAGACGGGTGCTTCTGTTTGATTCATGAAAACGCGTGCAAGGAATGAGAAATACCGTATGTATTCATCGCATCTAACAAAGCTTGTGGTTCGAGCCAATAACGGTTGTCGGGCCTTCTATCAGAGCTGTATCTTGATAGGATCAAGGTTCCAACCCTGTTTAGGGGTAAGTGGCACTGTCCCGGCAAGGGCATTCCCCCTCCATCCAGGAACTCGGATGAAGAAAATATAATAATCTCTCTCGTAAAATAAGAAAGCACGACCGGAGTCGTACTATGCGAATACTTCTCGTCGAAGATGATACCGACCTGGCGCAATTCATTCGGAAAGGTCTTCAGGAGGAGGGGCACGCAATCGACCAGGCGGCAAATGGTGAGGACGGGTTTCTTCTCGCCAGCACCTACTCTTACGATCTTCTCATCCTAGATGTCATGCTCCCGCAATTGGATGGCATGGAATTGTGTCGCCGGCTTCGGACCAAGGGATACGCCACTCCCATTCTTTTTCTTACTGCTCGCGCTTCCATAGAGGATAAGGTTACAGGGTTCGACAACGGAGCCGATGATTATCTGACGAAACCGTTTGCATTTGCGGAATTGCTTGCGCGGATACGTGCCTTAATCCGACGGGTGGGACCCCACACACTCAGACGATTAAAAGCTGCCGATCTGGAGATTGACCCTTCGTCCAGAAAGGTCTGGCGAGCAGGGAACGAGATTGCATTAACGAATAAGGAATATGCGCTCCTGGAATATTTGTTACGGAATAAAAACCGGATACTGACGCGGACAGCCATAATCGAGCATGTCTGGGACATTAACTACAATCCCATGACGAATATTGTCGACGCACACGTTCGAGCATTACGATCAAAAATGGATCGGGATTTTCCCCCTCCTCTCATTAAATCAGTTCGCGGGGCAGGATATATGCTGGAGGCACCGGAGGAAGCCGTATGAGGTCATTTCGAAAGCAAATCCGACATTCGGCTCTCGCGCTCGTCATTGGCTTGCTCGCAGCGTTTACCGTACTTGTCTACTGGAGTTTCGAGGCGGCACTCAATCGGTATGTGGATAGCCGCTTGATGACTCTCGCAAGCACTCTCGTGAAATTCATCAATAATCAGCCTAATCTACTTCAGACACCAAAACAGGAAATGGTCAATATAGATTTCGGTGGGACCACTGAGGAGGAGCAACGTTCGCTACGAGAGGCATCGCATTCCATCCTGGTGCTGTCGCCTACCGGGAAAACCATTTGGAAGGGCCCAACCGCGATCGATCGATCTCCGCTCCCTGACAGCCTGCTCTCGCAAGTTCAGGAAGGTCAGATTGTTTACGATACCGTTCACCCACCCAACGCGGCTCCAGTTCGACGGGTTTCCATTCCCGTGCCAAAGCACAAGGAGCCGCAATATATCATCCAGGCCGAAACCTCCCTTCGCTTTTCACAAGAAGCCCTGAGAAGTCTTTTCATCTTGCTTGCAGGTTTTTCAAGTATCACGGTTGCCATGGCGTGGCTAGGGAGTCATTGGGTAGCCGGAAAAGCCCTATCCTCTCTCAAGACCCTCAGTGCGACTGCGGAGAACGTCACTGGCCCACCGTTCCGAACGCAATTGTTCCTCGATCCTCCTTACCAGGAATTCAGCCAGTTGACCAACGCATTCAATGCCATGCTAGACCGCCTTCAAAAAAACTTCGAAGGACAACGACATTTTGTCGATCACGCCGCTCATGAAATGCAGACTCCCTTAACCGTTCTGCAGGCCAATATTGAAGTGACCCTTCAAAAGGCCCGAACGCTTGTTGAATATCGAGAAGCGTTGCTCACCAATTTGGAGCAAGTTGAGCGGTTAGGAACACTGACCCGCTCGCTGCTGATCCTGGCAAGTTTTTCAGACGACCGTTATGCCGTTCAACTGGTGCCACTTGACCTGGAGCCCCTCGTTCAGGATCTCGTCGGTGAACTTATGTTACTTGCCGAAGATCAACAGATTCTACTGACACTTGACTCTCAACCAGTACCACTCGTGCTGGGGGATAGGGAACGGTTAAAACAGTTACTCATCAATTTACTCGATAATGCCATTCGTTATACCTCTCCTGGAGGAACCGTCGTTGTTCGCATGGGATTGATGGAAGATTATGTGTCCATTGCTGTTGAGGACAGCGGCGTAGGAATTGGGCCAGAACATCTTCCCCGCCTTTTCGATCGGTTTTACAGGGCTGACGCATCAAGGGTAAAGAACTCGGGCGGAACCGGTCTGGGATTGCCTATCGTCAAAGAGATTGCCGAGGCACACCGCGGTACCGTCACCGTCCAAAGCGAAATCGGAAAAGGTTCCGTATTCACCTTGGTTCTTCCGACATGCAAAGATCTTCCTCAATCTTCTGCTGTCCCTACATAATTCCTCTACTTTTCTCTACTTTTCTCTCCTCCCTTCCAACAGCCAACACCTCTGCGTAAAACCCGACGGTTTTTTCTTGGTTTTCGAATGCGCCCCTGTCCAACGGGTCCTATACCGTCGCGGATGGGTGGATGGATCACAATCTTATATGAACATTTCTTCACGTTCTGTTCATCTCTTGTTCATGCAGTTACGGTACAGTCCACCTACCCTTCGGGAAACCATCCTAAAGGGAACAGGGAAGATCGGCGCGAAGAACAAATTCAGACAGGAGGCAATAACGATGGTCGAAATACCTTCACGTCGGCATGGCGGTCTAGCTCATCAAGTCAGTGGGAGAATCATACTCATGACGTGGGCCTGTGCACGGCATTCTATTGTCCAATACCGCCATTACTATAGCCTTTTCCCACCAGGAGATTGGTCGTGTAAATCAAAAATGAAGGATTTCAGTCAAGAGACAAACCGATGTCGATGACCTGAGGACCACTTTCTCATAACGACTGAATTCTCCATCGTGAAAAATCGTGAGAATGGAAGGAGAAGGTTGTTGGGAGCGATCCTGCGAAATACAGAAGGAATACGATTATGACAATGAAAAACAGAAATCACGTCAGAGCTCAGATCTTTGTACACGAAAGTCAGAATGGAGAGTACTGTGTACCCTACAAAACTCTTATAGGTTACGGAATTGGCAACCGGGTGATTGTTGACGGCGCTGGGGAACACCTTTATGGCGGCCAGGTATTTGAAAGTGTAGAAACGGCTGCGAATGAAGCCAAGGGAAAAGCTTTAAAGACCATAAAGAAAAAATTTCCTCATGTGGAGGAACATACAATTGTATGGGATGTGGTGCTTGAACGGGATTTAGCCCTCAGCCACGGGTCACGAAGAAGGATGGTTCTTGAGGAGTTCTCGACAACTTGATGGCTCAGTGGTGATCGCTGGAGTGCGATCGCACTTGCACGATATAAGACGGGGCTTGGGAATCTGGCAAACGACTGAAGATCCACGGAACTTTCATAAGGAAGAAGTCTGAAATACGAAAAACGTTTAAGGATCCAGAAAGAACCCCATAGGATGATCACACTCACAATTCGCCTGCTGAAAAAATCAGAACGAGGCATGAAATTGTCACTTACTTAAGCCGTTTAGTTGAAACCGCCTCGATAGGACTGCCCGGCGAGTGAAGCTCCCCGCCAAAAAGGCGGGGGGTTTCACTCGAAAAACCTTTTTCCCTCCTCATCGACGACTTTCTTCAGTATCAACATTCCCATCAAAGACCTGATGCATTCATGAAGAATTCTTCATGGTTCATTCATGATCCGTTCATGTTGTGTAGGTATAGTCCCAACCAATGAGAATGAAGCTGCATTGCAACAACTTCCATGAAAAGGAGGGGGTGATGAAAAAACAAGGTCAATCATCTCAGCTTTGGTCTGTCATTTTGGCGGGAGGTGACGGCCTGCGAATGCAACCCATGATTCAGCAGTGGTTGGGTAAGCCCAAGCCAAAACAATACTGCACCTTTGTCGGGACCCGATCCATGTTTCAGCATACAGTCGATCGGGCGCTCAGACTCACGAAACCCGAGCGAACCGTTACCGTGATTGCGAGGAGCCATGAAGCAGAGGCCTGGTCGCAGTTAGGTGGAAGAGTCTGCGGAAAAGTCTTGGTGCAGCCCAAAAATTTTGGCACAGGACCAGGGATTTTTTTACCACTGACCTATATCCGTGCGAAAGAGAAAAACGGAACTGTGGTGATTTACCCATCTGATCACTTTATCTATCCGGAAGATCGTTTTTTAGAGATAGTTGAGCTAGCTGAATGGGTAGTTGAGAGAATGCCACATCGCCCAGTTCTTTTGGCAGCTCCTGCAGACCGCCTGGAGGTCGAATATGGCTGGATCCTCCCCGCCGACGTTCACTCGGTTGTGGACGGGTATCGCCTGTGTACCATCGAGAGATTTCTGGAAAAGCCGAATGTGATTCAGGCACGCCAAGCGCTGGCGGCCAATGGGATGTGGAATATGCTGGTTTTGGTGACGAAGATCGAAGCAATCTGGAGTCTGGGATGGGAATATTTTCCAGAGATGATGATGCTATTCGAGCGCCTTGAAAAGGTCATCGGGACTTCGGAAGAATGCACGGTTTTGAATGCCATATATGAAGTCATGCCAAACAAGGATTTGTCATTTGATTTACTCCAACACGTCCCCCGAAGAATGATGGCATTGGAGGTAAATGGGGTTCTTTGGAGTGATTGGGGTCAACCAGATCGGATTGAGAAGACCTTGGAAAAACTCAACAAAAAACCGGCCTTTTCAATGGACTACCTGGCTTCGGTTTAATCTGTACAGCAAACGATAGAGGATCTCGATAGCCGGAATAATGTCCTACTAAGGACAGAAATACTTGTTCGGTATAGGTGAATCATGATTGTGAAATTTGAAGCAACCGTCTCACAAAATTAAACAGGCAGGCAGAGGGTCTGGTATTTGCGTGAAATGGTTGGAGATCTACCTCTCATGTTTTTCATTTAAAGAATTCATTTGATTCACACAACGTGCACTAGCACCCACCACCATACAAAGGAGGTCCCAAGATGTTCATGGAAGCCACGATAACCATGTTGAGTGTGATGTTCCTGTTGTGGGCAGCCGCCGTTTGGGCGTCTTACCGAGAAGATCCTGGTGATCCTCGTGAACGTCGACCTATCTCTGTTGAGGATGGGTCGCTGGCAACAAATCGGTATAAAAAAGGTGCCTAAATAATAAGGTGGAAGTTTTGGCACCCAGATGCATCACCGCGAGTCTGTCATGCCCTACAAACGGGCATGACAGACAACTCAAGTGGACGGGAACCCAGTTTCCACGGAAATGACAGAAGGAAATTTTAAGGAAAGGGAAAATACTATGGTCTTACAGCCAACGAGATGAGGAAGTATTCCGAACCGGGTGCATTCACGGGTTACGCCCTTTCCTGAAGAAAGGAGATAGAGGACAATGAGCAAAACGCATTGAAAGCCTTACGGACCATACGAAGGCTCATATCTCAGTTTTTACGACGCAAGCCAAGATGCAAGAGGATATCATTTCGGACAGGGTCTCAGGGGTAAAATAGCCCCTCCTACTCCGAGAGGCTTGAAATCTCTCGCTTGGTGGTCTCCGGATCGACCCAAACGGTTGCGAATTATTCGTCGTATGCGGGACCAAGACCTTAATGAAATTCTACGCCTCAGAAGAAAAGGAGAAGGCTCAACTTTCTCGAACCCGTCACACTCATCGACTGAGCATCAGCGATCGTGGAATGACGGGGATCAGGAGCCATTCAAAGGAGAGTCTGAGGAGCAAAGAGCATCTCGCATGCACAACCTTCGAGTAGCGTGATTGACTCGCGTCAGTTTTTCCACACTCCTTTCCCTGTCAGAGGATAGACATCTTATTCAATGTTCCACAAGAATTTTAACCACGTGATTCCAAAGCCTCCTTCCCGATCAGTAGGGCACCCATCAGCAGAAGCACACGCTTCAACTTGCTCAATATCCGGCAAACCCTTCAGTGCGAATGTCAACTTGGCGAACGCCAGCGTTCTTGAGCATCGTGCGTAAGCCTTTCACCATGGACGGTGGGCCCACAACATAGTAGAGGGGAGATTCAATCCCTTGTAAATGCCTGGTCAGCATCGCGTGGTCCAGATACCCTGTCTCCCCTGTCCAGGAACCGTCGGACTCTTCTATTTGGGTCATCGTAGCCACGAAGGTGTAGCTGGGGATCTTCCTCTGAAGATCCTGGAGTTCATCAAGAAACGGCGCATCTTCCGGATGGCGATTCGAGTAAAAGAGCTCAAGGCGATGGGGAAGGTGTTGCACAGCGGCTTGCACCAACATGCTCCGGAAAGGTGTGATCCCAATTCCACCGGCAAGCAGAACCAGCGGTCTCGCTGAACTCTCAGGCAACGTGAAGTTTCCTAAGGGGCCTTTAATATTGACCATGGTTCCGAAAGGCATCCTCAGTAATACGCGCTTAAAGGCGGTATCCCGCAATCGGGTCACGACCATGAGGCGCTCCTCCGACGGCGCGCTGGCGATGGTAAAGGCTCGGGTGTTGCCTTCTGAGTCTGTTTCCGGTGGGTCAGGAAGCATGAGATCGATAAACTGGCCGGCTTTGAATGTGAAGCCTGATGGTCGTTCAAAAGAGAAGGCCATCGTCCTTTGGGCCACTTCACGACGTGCGATCAATCTGACACGATACCTTGCTTCGATGGCGTTCAGACTCGCTTCTTGATCTTTACCCGCTACCTCGTTCATTGTGTGATCTCCTTTCTTCGCATGACCAACGCAGCGTCAGGGCGGTCAGCTATTCCCTTGCAAAGCGCGCCTACGCCAACTCTTCCAGGAGTTCTTTCAAAACCACCGCTTGGTTATGCTCCTCGTCGGCGGCACCATACAGGAGGGTGAGCGTATTTTGACGTGAAAGCCCTGCAAGCTCTTTGAGCGCTTCCCTCGGTTCGGCGGAGGAAAGCTCTTTCCGATACCGCTCCTTGAAGACCTCCCATTTGTCCGGATCATGGTCGAACCATTTCCGGAGAGAACTGCTCGGCGCTAAATCCTTCCGCCATGCTGCAAGACTCGCCTGCTCTTTGCTTATCCCCCGCGGCCAGATCCGGTCCACCAGGATTCTGGTCCCATCGCGCGAACTCGGCTCACAATAGACACGTTTGATTCGTATCATGGTTTCACTTTTTCAAGGAATGAATGCTAATTCCATTTCCCCACTCTGTCTTCTACAAATACCGCCTCATTTCCCGATCCATGTCCTCCTGATATTTCTCAAAGTCTGCATCGGCAAGCAGGCTGTACAAGGTGTCCAATGACAACTTCATCGTGAATGAATCTTCCAGGTCCGGGATTTTCCCACCACGCATGGCCAGCCATTCGTGGTCATTGGGGGCATAGAACAGATCTCCAAATCCGGCTTCTTCAAACCGTCGTACCAAATGATCGCCGTCCTCAAGGTCTTGATATTCGATGGTCCTCCTATACTCAAGGAGGAACTCCACAAATTCGGGTTCGACCGTGTATAGCCTGGCGATACGATCAGCCCCCAATTTCGCGACGATGTTGTCCGGAATTCCAAGGCGATCTTTGTACGAGGTGCCGAGGCGACTCTCGATGGAGCTGGGGATCACTTCATCTTGGCCGAGAAACTCCTGAAGAACCTTGCATGGTACGGTATAGACATCGCACCCAGCGGTATGAAGAAAACTTCGCCAGTCACGCAGACTCGCGACGATAAGCTGAGTTTGAACTCCGGGATTGTGCCTGAGCCGCAGGAGGATCCGCTGCGCTTCCAGGCACACGTGGGCGCCGAGCAGCTCGGCTTTGAGTCCCTGGTCCAGCCGTCCCATGAAAATATTCGTTCGCGTGACATTGGACAACAGCGCCGCGGCGACAACCTGTCTGGCTGAAAAGGTGGATGTAAAATTCACCGGGATGCCTTCGTCCTCCAAGTCCCGGGCGACCAGAAAGCACCCCGGAGCATGTGGGGCAAACGGAACTTTTACGAGGACGCTCGAGACCATTTGTCGCAACGAACGGCCGATCTCCTTCGCTTTTTTTACATCGTGTACCAATCCCATGTGGATCTGTAGACTCACTTCCCACGAACGACCGCTCGAGAATGCCCGCACCATGTCGGTGCCGATCCTCCCGGAGACAATGCTGTAGAGCAACGGGAGGAGTTCCCCTTGGGAGAACCCCTGCTCTCGTTCGCGAAGGTGCTGTGCCCATTCGGCGGTGGCGTTCCGTTCGAGGTATTGGTGGATGACCTTGGCCATTAGCGGCTGGTTCACAGTGTTGCCATCGATCTCTTCAAGTATGGTCTCCTGATCAACCGTCAAAACCTTCACTAATTCTTGCGGACTTGCCGTATCGGCATAAAAATGTGCGGTTCCCGCTTTTTTCAACGCTGCCAATAAAGGAGAACTGGTAAGCTCCGGGTTCGCGGCCAAACCGTGGGATTGCCCTAGGGCGATGAAGACGTCATAAACTGATAAAGACTGTTGTCGGGTGCTCATAGTTCACCTTTGCTGTCGGTTGTCTCAAATTGCTCCACAAGACCACCATATTTGATACAGAATTTTGAGTTCACTTTACGCCTGACCCTTCCCAGCTGGTCTTTCTCCATTTCCACGAAACATCATTGATCAGGTATTGCCATCAATCCCATCCAAACGAAGCGGCTAAAGATTCATGCGAAGCCGGACCACCCGTCCAACAATTTCCTGGTGACTCATGAGATACGCGTCCTT
>DOFS01000016.1:18458-25303 GCA_003523945.1 Nitrospiraceae bacterium
CACCACATAATTCCCGGCCTGGGGTGGAAGATCCGGGGCCACAAAGATGATTTCCTGCTCATGGAAGAGGGGTTCCATGGAATCATCCTCGACGTGCATTGCAAACACCCGCGCGCCCGGGAGTTCGGTGTCTACCACCTCTTGTCCATCAACCAAGAAAGAGAATGAGTCCTGATGTTCCACGACATCGCGCGCCTGCGTCCATGAGAGGATCGCCACCTTTCGATACCGGTTTTGGCGACCAGCAACGTCTGTGTTTCTCTGTGAAGGCACTAAGCCGAGTTTATTGAAACGGAGAAGATTCACATCCAGGTGAAAGTAACGGGCCAACTTCTTCCAGATGTCTGGAGTCTTCGGATCTCTGCCCTTAAGAATTCCATGAATGGTGAATGTAGGCACGCCAATGTCATGGGCCAACTCCTGTTTTGTCAGGCCTTCACTCAATTGGTACTGTATGAGATTCTGAAGACTCATCATGAACAGTGCCTTTCTTCGATTCAATTGCTTCTAAGTGCTTGTCTATCTTGAGCCATGTCCCACACGAGAACCAAGTGGAACATGGCTGGTCATCCGTAACGGAAAACGACAGGCCGAGGCTTATGGGTCAAGTCCCATACCGACGCCCAGGCCTATCCACGCCCGCAAGAGATCATGCCGCGAGACCGAGTAAGCCACGACCCCATTTTGGTCGATCACGGGCAGGTTGAAGACATGATGCATTTCCATCTTCGTGGCAGCCTCCTCAATCCGTGTTGAGGGTGTTACGGCCAGCTGATCGTTGCGCATGATGTCACCCGCAGTGAGCTTGCCAAGATCTTTCCCTGCCGCCAGTGCTCGCATGCCATCAAACTCATTAATAAACACAACGTAGCGTCCCTGGTCATCCACCACAGGAGAACCGGCCGTATGCGTCGAAAGTAGCGCCACCGCGATGGCCAGGCCGTTCTGCTGAAAATGAAACTCTAAGGTGTTGGTCGCGACGATTTGTCTTACGGTGTTTAACCGCCTACCGGAATACCTTGTGTCAGCATGGTCTTCTCCTTTCCTTTCATAGGTCCAAGTACAGCAAGCCCGAAAACCCTAGCGTTGATGGTCCCTATCGTAATTCGACACATCAGTGACCTTATTTTCGTCATCCACAAACAAGCTCACCACGTTGCCTTTTGGCAACGTGGTGAGCTTGTCCAGAACAAGTGGACGGACCTCAAGGGTGTGGACATGACCCTCATGCGTTTGAATGGAGATCGTGTTGTGATCTAAGGTTTGGAGGATGACGCCTGTCACTCTCTTGAAGGTGGTCTTGAGGGACGACTTCTTTTGCCTCAACTGCTGAGCCTCCTTGACAGTCTTGTCGCTCTCATAGGTGACATCGGCAATCCCATGCCGTTCATCAAGGAGGAAGATAACGTGGGCCCCCACTGGAACAGAAGCCACTTTGCTCCTGGCCAGCGGCCTCACGAGGTGAGACTCCTCCGTCCCATCCTCCGTTTGAATCACTGCCTGTTCATGCCCGGTCATGAGCGGTTGGGCAAGTACACCCCGTATGATTCGATGGTGCTCAATTTCCCCGAGCAAATGTACATCGACGATCAGATTCTGGTCGTTGACGGTAATTGCAATGCGATCCCCCACCTTGAATTCCGGCAACCCCTTGTCCTTTCGTACGTTCAAAGGAAGATAACGGGGCTGCAAATCACCGGTATTGACCCTGGCATCGGCACTGCTGATTTCCTCAACCGTCGCAAGAAGGATTCGTTCTCCGGAGAGCAATTCATGATGTCCATCATTTGATTCAGCGGAGGCAAACACCACGGAAGCACACAACACCAACATAACGACCGGCAAGGTCATTATTGAGACCGCGGAAACTCTCACGGGTAATAGTGTCTGATGTTCAGCTGTCGTTCGGCTCTGTGACCCTGAGGTAACCATTGGAACCTCCTTTGTGTAATTAAAATTTTTCTTACACCCTACAATGTTGCATCTTCTACGCCACAATGCCGCGATACATATTTAGTGAAACCCGATAATGAAAACGATACGTTATGTATCGTGTTGGAGGAAAAAATTAAAAAAATTTTTAAATTCAGAGAAATCGGTGGGATTTCGTGGGCTTTAGCCACGAGGCGTCGTGGCGGGCAGCCACTAGAATTGAAGACGGACTATGAATGCAGAGGGAGTTTTTCAAGGACTACTTTTGTGGGGTTGAGCTCCTCGGACGTTGAAGCCCTAACTTTCTAATCCGGCTCCGGAGCGTGCTTGGGGCCAATCCGAGTTGTTCCGCAGCTCCATTCTCCCCCTCAATCTGCCAATTGCTGGAGGCCAGGGTCTGGAGGATATGTTGTCGTTCAAAATCGACTAACCCGGCCGGAGCCTTTGATTCATGCGTCGTACTTTGAAGAATCAAAAGCCGTTCATCAATGCGCAAAACCTTTTGGTGGGAGAGAATCACCGCCCGTTCAATAACATTTTCCAGTTCTCGAATATTTCCCGGCCAGGAATACCGGATAAGCCGCTGGAGAGAATCCGGTTCAATCGTTTCGCAGGGCCGCTTGAGTTTAATGGCATAATGCTCCAGGAAATGCTGTGCGAGTTCTGGAATATCTTCCGGCCGGGCACGGAGTGGAGGAATGGTAATCGGAAACACATGAAGCCGATAGAAGAGGTCAGCCCTAAAACGACCCCTCTCAATAGCTGAAGGCAGATCGGCATTGGTCGAGGCCATCAACCGGATATCAACCGGAATGGATTGTTTGCCACCCACACGATCAACCAGGCCATCCTGGATAACCCGTAATAATTTCGCTTGGGTCTCCAAAGGAATTTCCCCGATTTCATCCAACAACAAGGTTCCGCCATGAGCTAACTCAAACCGCCCCTCACGCCGTGAGTCGGCTCCGGTAAATGCTCCTTTTTCGTGACCAAACAATTCACTTTCCACTAATCCTGCCGGGAGGGCCGCGCAATTGACCCGGATAAACGGTTTGTCAGCGCGCAGGCTCCAATCATGGATGGCTTGAGCGAGAAGTTCCTTCCCCGTTCCCGTCTCCCCGGTGATTAAGACGGTCGCGGTCGTGGGAGCCACCTCGCGGGCAAGTTCCAACACATGCTGAAAAACCTGACTCCGTCCGACCATGGCCCCGAAGTGCTTGGTCAGTTTAAGCTCCTCGACCAGATAGGTATTTTCTCGTGCCAACTGCTGACGCAGCAGATTAATTTCCTCATAGGCCTGAACATGATCAATCGCATAGGCGATTTGCATGGCTACTTGTGATAAAAACTCAAGCGCATCTGAGTCCGGGGTACCAGCATCAACGCTCCCGAGATTCAACACCCCCACACACTTTCCTCTAACCAACAGAGGAAGATTAATCATGCGTCCCAGTCCTTCTTCCACATACCATTGATCTTCCAGAAAGACCTGTTCCTGTTTGAGGTCAGGACGGACATGTAAGGTTTTATGATCGTATACCCACCCCATTCCACTCCCCACTCGCGGTATCACCGTATCACCTTGGACCACGACCTTGGCCAAATGAGTTGTCACAACATAAAATTGGAACCCGTCGGATTCACGGTCATATAGAGTCACACTTACCCGCGCCCAGGGCATGACCTGTTCGATCTGCTCGATAATGGCTTGCCAAAGACTATTGGTATCCCGTTGTGAATTAAGCACTATCGCGACATTTAATAGCGCCCGGTAATTTCTCTCAATTCGTTCCACGGTCCTTCAATCCTTTCTTGAAACCGATTCAACCATAGAACCAAATGCCCTGTCTAATAGGCAAAATGGGCTTATGCTCACTCGAAGCCTGAGCCCGTGGAAAATACTTTTCATAAGAGGGACGTGACAAAAAATGAAGTCGTCTTCACCAGATCCTGAAAGGCATGAACAAAAAATTGACTCGACCCGTACCCACAGCGATAGGATGATATCAGCACGGTTTCACCACGTTTTGTGTGATGCCATCAAGGAGCGATCTCAATGGAAAAATATTCCAAACCATCCTTGTATAAGGTGGCATTAAAGAAGCGTCAGGAAGTGGCCAAAGGAACCATGGCGTTTTATTTTGATCGACCATCAGGCTTCACATTCAAAGCGGGGCAGTTTATCGAACTGTCATTACCCAATCTTTCAACATCCGAGCCAGATGGCCATATACGAGCCTTGACATTAGCCAGCGCTCCTTCCGAACAACAGTTGATGGTCGCCACGCGTCTTCGGGACACCGCATTTAAACGGATGTTGGTAGAAATACCTCTTGAGACGACAATTGACCTTGAAGGTCCATTCGGACAATTCACCATACCGTCTGGCGATTCCCGGACGATCGTCTTTCTCGCAGGAGGAATCGGGGTTACACCATTCCGAAGTATGCTGGTCGAAGCAGCCCGCCAGAAACTCCCTCATCGTTTTATTCTCCTGTATTCGAATCGGCGCCCAGAAGATGCGGCGTTCCTCGATGAACTGCAAACCCTCCAAGGAGAGAATAAACATTTTACATGTATTGGAACCATGACAAGCCCAAACGGAGGCACCAAACCCTGGAAAGGTGAAACCGGCCGGATAGACCAAGTCATGCTCAGAAAATATGTCAAAGTGACGGAGACAGCTCTGTATTATGTTGTGGGGCCCCCTGCAATGGTCGATGGATTACGAAAGATGCTTGAGTCTGCTGGAATTCACAACGCCAACATTCGCTCCGAGGAGTTTGTGGGCTATTAAATTTCTCATGAGGATGAGATTGATTCGTTACGCAATTGATGAAATTAGGAAATTTCCTGGGACTTAACCGTAAGGTACAAATACACAGATTTCATGTTTGAGGAGGAACAGATCACGTTCAGTGCCTGCAGATTTTTTTTCCATGCCAATCCCTCTCACCTGGAGTTGTGCGAAGAAATTCTTTTAAATGTGTTTTCTTTTTTCAAGAATCGTAACCCTCGGTGTGGCATGTCGATGGCAAGAGAGCCATGAAACACATGGGCGAAAAAGGAGGGCGTGATCAAACCAGTTAATTGTCTCCATTCTCATGCTCACTTGTGTGTCTAGAGAGGAGCGACGGGGAAGGGTAGGAACGAGAGCAAACGACACACTCCACCTGGTGAATTATTCAGACTGTCTTTTGATCCCAAATTTTTTCAAACGACTTCTCAGTGTACTGGGATGAATTCCCAGGTGCTTGGCCGCCCCTAATGGACCATCAATTCTCCATTCACAGGCGTCCAGGGCTTGCAAAATCTTAGTACGCTCCATGTCTCGTAATTGAGTGGGCGCTATGGCATCCGTGTCACTTACGGGTGATTGCAACAACGAGTCTTCCACACGCACGACGGACGATTGGCAGAGAATCATGGCTCGTTCAATCACATTTTTTAATTCCCGTACATTTCCTGGCCATGGATACTGAATCAGCATTTCCATTGACCGGTCATCGATATCCTGACAATTTCGTCGAAATTGCAACCGATTTTTTTCCATGAAATGTCTTACCAGTAAGGGAATATCATGCAGACGCTCACGAAGGGGGGGCACCACAATGGGAAAGACATGCAATCGATAATATAAGTCGGAGCGAAAACGTCCCTCGGCAATCGCCCTGGTCAAATCAGTATTGGTCGCGGCGATGATCCGCACATCAACATCCTTCCCCTCGATACTGCCCACCCGTTCCACAATCCCATCCTGCAAGACTCTCAGGAGTTTTGCTTGTGCTTCAATCGGCATCTCCCCGATTTCATCGAGAAACAGGGTGCCACTATTGGCCAATTCAAATTTTCCGGGCCTTCCAGTCTCTGCCCCGGTAAACGCGCCTTTTTCATGGCCGAAGAGTTCGCTTTCCACCAGCCCTGAAGGTAACGCCGCGCAATTGACTCGAACGAAAGGTTTATTTTTTCGGGGGCTTAACTCATGGAGTAACCGCGCTAACAGTTCTTTCCCTGTTCCTGTTTCACCCATGATGAGCACTGAAGTGTTGGTGGGTGCAACAGCTTGAGCCAGGTCCAGCACTTTCTTGAATTTTTGACTGTTGCCGACCATCGCTCCAAAATCGTGGCTAACTTTGATTTCTTCCAGGAGGTAGGCGTTTTCACGAGCGAGTTGTTCCTTCAGGTGGTTGATCTCTTCGTAAGCCCGCACATGATCTATGGCAAAGGCAATTTGGGTCGCCACTTGCCGTAAAAACAAGACATTTTCAGGATCAGGCTCACCCGATTCCACGCTCCCAATATTCAAAGACCCTATGCAATTATTGCCGATTATCATGGGAATATTAATCATTCTTCCCAAGCCCTCTTCGTGATAAAAGGCATCTTCTAAAAATACCGGATTTTCTTGTAAATATGGGCGTACGTGAAGACGCCGGTGATTATACACCCATCCCATTGCACTTCCTTCTCGGGGAATGATGGCATCACATTTCAACTTCACCACCGGCATACTCGTTTCTACCGCGTAAAACCGAAACGCATCCAAATCATGGTGATACAACGTAATACCTGCACGTTCCCAGGAGATTACCTTTTTGATGTGTCCCGTAATGGCTTTCCAGAGATCTTCCGTATTCCTCTGGGAATTTAAGACGTTGGTAACCTCCAGCAGGGTTTGATAAAACGACCCGCCTAATTGATTCTTTGGGGGATTCATTTCAAATATCATCATTCATCCCTTTGCACTGGGAAACAGGTTCGAACTATTGTGGCCTCCGGAACGTTTGGTCGGCATGGGGATTAATTTAGCATTACATATAGGCTCACAGCCTGAAAGTCACTACTAGTGAAAACCCTTGTTTTAGAGGGGAACATCATTTGTATAATCTTTAAAGGAACCAGTCACAGGAAAA
>DOFS01000134.1 GCA_003523945.1 Nitrospiraceae bacterium
TCCATACCTTTATATGTGCGAAACGTCCGTTCATCCCTTTTTCATCCCCCAATTTACCCTACACCGGTGTATTGTGATTTCTTTGTACCCTTAACATGTCTCAATCTTCTTTCATCCTCAAGTGCGGTGCATGCTAAGAAGTTTGCGAAGTTTGGGCTTTCGACTATTCCCCCAAGTGTCTGGTTTTAACACGTTGAGAATCTTGCGCGCATAATTCTAGGGATGAACCCGGAGAAACATCGAGTCTTCAACTATATCTCTCCATTTTAAATGAACGGAACAAAGGATAGGTAATTGCTGGAAGACTCTGAGGGATTAAGCCCATCATCCTGATTAGGAGGCTATACCCTAGATGTTGTGTTTGGGAACCTTACCCTTGCCGATTCCCCAGGATCTAAATTGCGACGCGTCATCTCCTTCTCAGGGGGAGAATCCCACACCTAATCTGAAAATGAACGGCATATTGTTCAATCATGAATGCTAAGGAAAAAACCCTGGTACCCCATCTAGATGATCGTATTATCCAGCAACCGATTGCTGAAAGCCCGATTTTCGCTCTTACGTCAAAATACTCCAGGCTACTGGAATGTAAAAGATTGACTGGGCAGGCTCAAGGGAGGCGACATGGAGGCTGAAAATTCAGTTCATAAAAATGAAGGAAATGCTTCCTTTGTGAGCCTACGCGACATTCTCACAATTTTCTTTAAATACAAGGGCCTCATTCTTACGGTCTTTCTGGCGACGCTTGTCACCACGGTGATAGGGACTTTCCTTATGACGCCGATCTATGAAGCCCAGTCAAGTCTCCTTATCAAAATTGGCCGCGAGCACATTTATCGACCTGAAGTGGGGGCCCAAAATCCCTCTATTACGGTTGACCGGGAAGCCACGATCAATTCGGAAGTCAGAATTGCTTCAAGCGAGGAAGTCATTCAGCAAGTCCTAGAGGCTCTGTCCGTTGAGCATGTATATCCAGAACTCATGGAGTCCGCTCCAAGGGCTAGTACCCCACTACAAAATGCAGTGATGAAGGTCAAAGAGAATTTGTCTATTACACAAGTTCAAGGTTCTAATGTGATTGAAATATCATATAAGCACGAAATACCAGAGATCGCTGCCCTAGTCGTGAATACATTAGTTGAAAAATTAAGAGAACAACACCTTCGAATTTTCAGCGACCCCAAAGCTTCATTTTTAGAAAAACAAGCTCAGGATTACAGGGCAAAGCTGAAGGAATCAACCTCCCAACTAGAGAAATTCAAGCAAACCCATGGCTTTTCTTCCCATGCCGAAGAGCGCCGACTCCTCCTCGAGCAACGGAAAGAAATGGATATCATATTAAAAACTGTTCAACATGAGGCAGAAGGACTCCGGACCAAATTAATCGGACTGAAAAACCAGGAAAAAAATATTCCTCGCCGTATACCGCTTTCAAGTGTCTCAGATGAGCATGACCTCATTGACAAAGCTAAAAGCGATCTTCTTGAAAATAGACGCAAAGAAAAAGTCCTCTTGACCAAATATACGGAATCCAGCCGCCTTGTCCAGGAATTGAGGGAGGAAATCCAACTAATTGAAGAATTCATTCAAGATCAGGAGAATGCCATTTCGGACCGTATCACAACCGGAACCAATCCTATGTATCAGCAAATTGCAATGGATGCCATGAGTGCTGAGAATCAATTGAAAGCCCTCTTGGCAAAGCAGGAAACCATCAAACAACAACTAGCAGATTTATCAACCCAACTTGCCCATTTAAATACATACGAACGGGAGTTAGAAACATTAGAGCTGGGCGTCACCACAGCCCGCCAAAATTATGATCAGTATTTGAAAAAAGTTGAAGAAGCTAGAATATCTGAAGAAATGGATCAGCTTAAAATGGCAAATATTAGTGTGATTCAGCCTGCATCCATTCCCATCCACCCTATCAAACCTAAAAAAATGCTCAATATCATGATGGGGTTCATCGTGGGACTGGTTGCTGGATTTGGTGCTGCTTTTTCATCTGAATACTTAAGAGGTGCCTACAGTAGACCAGAACAATTGGGTAGAGATTTGGGACTGCCTATTTTAGTCAGTGTGGCCCATAAAAGGGCATGAGAAACCGCCATGTATTTTAAGTTTTTCGGATTGCAGACCAAGCCCTTTCAAATAACCCCGGACCCGGAATTTCTGTATCTCAGCCCGGGCCACAAACAGGCTTTGGGCTCCCTCATCTATGGAGTCAAGGAAAGAAAGGGGTTTATTGCCGTCACCGGGCAGGTTGGTCTTGGCAAGACCACAATTCTCCGATCGTTTCTGACTCAAATGGATCAGGCCGATCATCAAACGATTTACCTTCTCAACCCCAACTTGACCTTTACACACTTGCTCAAGACCCTGCTGCGTGAACTGGGACACAACCCAATAGAGGGGGACGATCCAGAAGTATTAGAACAACTGCATATGGTCCTTATCGAGCATTATCGAAAAGGTAAGACGGTTGTCCTCTTGATTGACGAAGCCCAAAATATGCCCCTGGCCACCTTAGAACAGCTTCGAATCTTGTCAAACTTGGAAACCCCCAAAGACAAACTCATTCAAATTGTCCTCTTGGGTCAACCAGAATTAGATGTGCTTCTAGATCGTTATGAATTACGACAATTACGGCAACGCATAGCCGTACGAGCCACGATTCGCCCCCTCTCCAAGCAAGAAAGCTTGGAATATATTCGGCATCGCTTAGATACGGCTGGAGGAGAAGGGAAAGAGTGTTTTACGAAATCAGCTTTAGGCCTTATCGTCCGGGAAGCCAGGGGAATTCCCCGGCGTTTGAATATTCTCTGTGATAATGCCATGGTCACGGCCTGTGGATATAACAAATCCCAGGTGACAGCCAAAATTGCCAAAGAAGTGATCAATGATCTGACGGGTCGATCCTCCCACTCACTCTGGAAACTGGTGCCCTTAGCTGCGGGGGCTCTCCTTCTTGTCCTTGCAATTGTCACGCTCATACCCATGACACAATCGTCTGTATGGGATATATCTCTCAAACACGAGATTAGGCACCTGTTTAAAGATGAGGCCAATCCAAATTCAGGCCTATTACCTGGAGGAGAAAACATACACACATCTACTCAGGACAGTCTTACTCTAACGGAAAGAGGACAGATTTTTTTAACGGAATCGGTCCCTGAAGGCTTTGAGACATTACGGAAACTGGTCGGCTCTAATTCCAATGCACACACGATCCAACCCGATGTCATTACTTCCATTGATCCTGATCAGCAAGAAGATCTCGTGCTTGCCCAGAATCCTGTGGATGACTTGAAGAATTCGGCGCCTGTAGATTCAGAGGAATCAAATGTTTCTGCAGCCCCAGGGCAGGCAGTACCCATCATACAGTCCCCCCAACAGGAACTCTTTGATCTCTCCGGCCATGAAGAGGAACTGTTTACAAATGAGGCACGCATTCCCTTCATACAGGAGCCCACGTTCGATCCGGATGCGACAAAAACTCAATCTGAGAATCCCAACGAGACCAATCTTCCTCAATTAGACCCTGAAAATCTCAGCGAACATGCGCTGGAACCTACCGTGTTGGCTGAAGAACTTGAGGGCCCAACTACACAAGAGAGCTTCTCTTCAGGCCCAAACGTTCAACCCCTTGTGCCATCGCAGGAAATGACAAAGACCCAAACCGAGGTGGCAGCCTCCGCTTCACCCTTTACCAAGATCGTGAAGAAGGGAGACACCATGGCAAAGTTATTGCATGAAGTGTATGGGTCAGCCAGTACGACTACGCTTCGATTCGTCCTGGACCATAATCGCCATATTGCAAACGGACGAAAAATATATCCTGGGCAACAGATTATGTTTCCGCCGTTAGGAAACGTCGAGGACCAACCAATGGTGGCTGAGGCTGAAAGGCCTGTGTTGGCTGATGAAGATAAAGAATT
>DOFS01000352.1 GCA_003523945.1 Nitrospiraceae bacterium
GAGAGGGGCCATTGGAAGGAGAGGGGCCATTTTTCCTTAGAAGGCCCTCACCTGCCCATGAGCGTAATCTTCGAACACTTGTAGGCAATTGGCATGTGAACACAGTTGAGGAGGCCGGACAGGCCTCCACTGAAAATCTGTTTGAGAAGAAAAGAAAACGAAAGGTAACTACTTTTTTGGAAAGTATTAGGAAGACAGGGAATGGTTCTAGCAATTAACCAATTATACGCATCTACTCTCCACCTTTTTGAACATAATTTTTCACAAATTCAGCCGCATTCTCTTCTAGAACTTTATCAATTTCATCAACCAGCTCATCCATTTCTTCTTTTAACCGTTCACCGGTTTCCGCAACTTTTGGGTCCGCCTGAACGTCCTCCTGTTCTTTGGGAGAGGTTGGTCTTCGAGATTCCGATTTTCGCTCTTGCTTGTCCATGGTGCACCTCCTTGATCAAGTCGATCAGACACCTTTTTTCAGCCTACTCCACCCTTTCTCCAACCGTCAAGACAAGTATTCTCGCCCTCATCCGAATTCGTTGCTCCCTACATACCATTGTGATAAATTGCCTTTCGCGGGCGATTAGCTCAGTGGGAGAGCGCTTCCTTCACACGGAAGAGGCCACTGGTTCGATCCCAGTATCGCCCACCAGATTCAACAGCTCTCAAGCAATTTTTTACCGCATCATCCTTGCTCGCCTGATCCCAAGTTGGTGCGCAACCTTCTTCTTATTTGTGCAATTGTCACCCATCATTCGACTTGGCCGCAAGCACGCCGATTGCCCCTTCGCTATACCGGATTCATACATATTCCTGGGCCAGCAATAATGATAAAAACCATCAATTATCACAATCGACCGCTCAGTAAGACAAAAAAAGCTCCATATTTTCTCAACGTGTTCATGCTTTTTTGTTTGCTCCCACATTGCGCCAGCGTTCCCCCTCCCTCCCTTCTCCCGCCTTCTGAAAGCGACCTCAACCTCTTAGAAAAGGCCACCTTGTGCCAAACCAAATCAGAGGCTCAATCTAGTTGGCTACTCCCCGGTATTCAGGAATCTCCATGGGGGGGAGGGAACGAAATCTTTCAAGAGATCGCATCACCCAACAAAAAAGCACAATGGTTCATGTTCAATGAAGACCAGACTCTGGTGGGAGTCATCACCGTTTTCCCGCGTGGTCTGTCTTTAGATGGCTATCCAAAACTTCGCCACACCCTAGCTCAATTACCCCCGGCTCGCGAGTTCTTTTTTCACTCTTCCAAGCTCCTAAAAGAACAAGCCCCAGATTCTGGCACCTTGTATCGAACTGGAGAAGCTACTACCACCCATCAATATTTCATAAGACACACTAAAGGGCAACAGGACCAACTGGTCATGGCGGTTTTCGTTCTTGATCCTTATGAAACACTTTTAGATGGCAGTCACCAAAAATTTCTCAGCTATATTGAAGACTCGGACCATTTGGAGAAAGTCAGCACGGGTACCACCGAACAATTAGATGGAGAAGCCGGGAAGGAATTCTTAGGATTACAGCAATTTGCCAGAGGAGAAATTTCCTTATTTGCGTCGTGCGGCAAAAAGCAGCCAGAAATAGCCCTGGACGCCTATCACAAAGCTATTCGATATGGATTATCTGATCCAAAACAGTTAGCAGAAGCCCACCATCGTCTCGGATTGGCTTTCCGAAGCATGGGCAGACTATCAGAAGCCACAACTGCCTTGGAGCAGGCCCTCAACATCCAGCCGCACTCCGCGGTCATCTTGAATAGTTATGGCTCGGTTCTGGCGCAACTTGGGAAATTACCCAAAGCTATCGAAACCTTTGAACAGGCCTTAGCCTTACAGCCCAACTATGCCCAAGCCCGATTCAATTTGGCGGAAGCCTATGAATCCCATAACCCCAAACGCGCCATTCAGGAATATGAGACATTCCTGATATTAGCAGGGGACAAT
Source organism: Nitrospiraceae bacterium (assembly GCA_003523945.1). GTDB lineage: Bacteria > Nitrospirota > Nitrospiria > Nitrospirales > UBA8639 > Nitrospira_E. The sequence goes on from DOFS01000352.1 coordinate 1,950, forward strand.
CCAGAGGAATCGACAAAAGTTGGCCTGGCCAAAAGTAAAATTAAGGCCTTACAAAGTGGAGCCAAACGGTAATTGACCCAGGACCAACCGCTTTCCACCAAACAAGTTAAAGGACTGTTCTCGGGAAGGGACATCCTTTGTGAACACACCACACTCTAAGCTTTCATGAAATTCTATGCGGTTCGCCGCGGCCGCACGACTGGCATCTTTGAGAATTGGGATGCCTGTCGGGCCCAAGTCCATCATTTTCCAGGCGCCGAATATAAAGCCTTCCCCAACCGAGAAGAAGCCGAAGCCTTTCTTTCATCTCGTTCAATTAGTCAACCAACTAAAAAGAAGCGAGCAACAACTTCCTCCCCCTTCACTATCGAAATTTGGGTTGATGGATCCTGCTTCCCGCAAGGCGATGGCTCACTTCGACTTGGATGGGGCTTATTGGTCAAAAAAAATGGGGTAGAAATTCACCGGGACAAGGGTAGTGACATCCCCATATCAGCCATAAATCACAGGAATGTCTCTGGCGAAATCCTCGCCATTCTCAAGGCAATCCAATGGTGTCAATCACAAGGGATTAAAGAAATGACGATCTATTTCGACTATCAAGGATTAGAAAGTTGGGCAACCGGAGCCTGGCGCGCCAAATTGCCATTTACCCAAGCCTACGCCAAGGCGGTCAATGAATCAGGGCTCACAATTCATTGGGTCAAAGTGAAGGCTCACTCCGGGAATGAAGAAAATGATCTTGTCGATCAACTTGCGAAAGAAGGGGCTCAGGGGAAGTAAGAATAAGAGGAGCTTTCTGGCACTTTACAAAATCAGGTGCAGAAAGGCACAAATCAAAAACTAATTACAGCTTTCCTTCTCCTTTTAAATAATTTCGGAAACGGGTCATTAGTTCATCACCCAATAAACCAACATCAGGCTTTTTCTTCATGTAATCCCTGATCTCATCCAATCGATGTTCGGCCTGCTCATTGCCCTTTAATCGTTTGACTTTTTGCATGGCATCCCCAAACGCATCAAAGGTCAGTTCCTGATAGCCAAAACTTCGTATCCGTTTAACGGCTTTCATCATTGCTTCATTTCGAAATGTGGTGAGGTGCTCAGAGTCGATAGTGGTTAGCCCGAGCTTTCTAGCCCGACGCTCGGCGGCTTTGCGAATCCCGCTTCTGACAAAATCGGGTGAGGTGTGAAGACGTTTCCAGGCTTCATCCGTCCACGCCACCTGGGTGGGTGGGGCCTCCCATAGCCGAACCAGGGTTTCCGCATCAATCTTCATAACCCCTTGCTCTCTGGCTAAATCTTCGGCATCCCGCTTTAACATATCGGTCACAAATTCCATGGCAATCGGAGGTGAATCCTCAATGCGTTTATTCAGCAAGGCCAAGGCTTCACCCGTCCATTCCATAGGCACGCTTTTTTCGAGCGGAAAATCACCTAAGGCTTCAACCTTTTCAAATAATTCCACATTCACTTCTAAATGACCGCGCTCTTTGGCCACATCTTCAGCGATCCTGCCAATCATGCTTCGCAT
>DOFS01000163.1 GCA_003523945.1 Nitrospiraceae bacterium
AGGAAAAAGAATATAGGCGAGGATAATCAATACCCCAAGACCAAGAACACTACCAAGTCCAAACCACAGAAAACGACGGCGCATGGATTCCTCTATTGAGTGCCATTTCTGTACATCTCATGAACCATGAATCATGCCTCGCTCTTTGAAAGTTCTATGCTGGTAACAATTGAATGGCACAAAAGGTTCGGCGGGACATACAAGTAACGAGACTTGATGGTTAGGCTAACCGTGATTCGGCCTGCCCGCGAGAATCAGATCCTATCAACCCATCTATAAAGCAGTCAGGGAGAACTGAAAACCAGGCGCTTTAAGGCTCTATCTCCTAACCCGCGATCAATTCCTCTATAGAGAGGATAGCCCATAAAAGCCAACCCGATGCATAAGGTCTTGGCCAAGATGACATTCCCATCCTTAGGTATCCAAATCTCCATGAACGCCTCGCCTGGCGCGCCATTCTCCCAATAGGCACCAAACATCTTTTCGGCTAACAAGACCAGGAAAGTGAATAGGCTATAAATTATTGTCTGACAAAGCGCAGCCGCACCAATTAAAAAATTTGCCTCCAATCGACTGCCTACTCGCGTTTTATCCAACACGACCACAATCATTCCGACAACCAGCGCACCGACCACGCCCGTTGAAAACGCATAGAACTCAATTTCATAGGTAGCCAGCATCACCTTCTTGAAGATAAGGAAAACTCCCAACCAGACAAAAATATACAGGGTGAGGACCACGACTTCCTTAATTTCATGTTTTACCGTCGAGAATATTCCCATCAGATCTTTTTCGTGTGCGCGGGTGTCATGTTAAGTCAATTGCAAAGGCCACAAAACCTTGTGAGCCTGGAGGTTGATTCCCCGTTCATGGTGTTTTTGACAATGCCCCGCTGTGATTCTACTTTTCAAAGAGATGCGTATGAGAGAGAGCGTTTACGTTATTGAACAGATGATGACAGCGATGAACCTGGCTGGATCCTCGACGGAAGGGCCCTGATAGCCTCGGCTATCTCGCGACTGAGATCTTCAAGATTCTGGCTCATGGCTTCGACCAACGCCTCATAATTCTGACTTGTTGGATAATGAGTCACATGGGTCCTCTTTGTGGTGAGTACTGTTTGTTCATCGCCACCCAAAAGGCTCCACCGGGCGACCAGACCCGCCTCCCCTCCCATGGTGCCATCGAACTGCAAGACATCCACGGCAATCTGGCAATCCACGGGCGTTGAACTCTTCCACGGATACTGCAGAAGTCGATCCGTCGAAAGAAGGGCTGAAAGATTCTCGGCCAGGACGTGAGACACATTCTCACTCAACGGTTCAGCCCATTTATGAAATTCTGCCAGCTCGACTTCATGGGCACTGGTTTTGGTCACAATCTGCGGCCGGTCCAAATATTTGGGAAGGGTGACCGGCCCTAATCCAAAGGACAGGCTTGATAGTTTCGTGTCCGATAAGCCGGAGACGGAGGCAGGCGATACGGCTCGCAACAAATAGAAATGGGAAGGTTGGCTCGTCCCACACCCCAGGAAGTTCAGCACGAAAAGACAGGCCACGCTAATACGAAAATTTCTTATAAACCTTTTCATGTTCACCTCATTCACTATTTCCCCTTAACTAATGCCTCGGGATGTTGTTCAAGATAATCGGCCAAAACACGAATCGAGCGGGCTGCGGCAGACAGCTCCTTCAAGGCACTATTCATATTCACCGCAGCAGGTGAATTTGGATCAGCAACCTGTAGCGCTTTTCGGACGGTTAACAGAGTCTTGTTTAAATTGGTTGCCAAGGTATCAACTTGCCGATCAAGACCCTCTGTGAGCTTTTCCACATTGCCCAATGCGGCATTTAGTTTGTGAACAGCCTGTTGGGTTTCAAGTGAATTGACCAGACGATTGCCACCTTCGACGGTTTCCAGGATACCCTTGGCAATTTTATCAAGAGGCAATCTTCTAATTTCCGCCATGACATCGGTGACCGTTCGTCGCAATTCATCCATGGTTGCAGGCACGGCTGGAATCTCTGGGTATTTTTCCGTCATGATGAGGTCCTGTTGAGGAAGATCGGGATGGAAGTCGAGCTGGACGAACAGCTGTCCGGTCAGAAGGCTGCCGGTTTCCAATTGGGCCCTCAGGCCGCGTCTCACTAATTGCTTCATGACGGCAAATTTGTCCACTACGTGAGATTGTATGACCTGTGCCGTGGTAATTCGTTCCGGCTGGAGGTCGAGGAGTACGGGAATTTTAATCTCAAGCGTCTTGGGATCAATCTGGGCCGCGATATCGGATACCGATCCGATTTTGATTCCTCGAAATTCCACTGGAGCCCCGACATTCAGGCCCCTGACGGATCCCTCGAAATGAACCAGGAACTGACGAGTCAGGACATATTTCTCCTCTTGGATATTGGAAAAATTTTTAAAAAGTTTAAACGCCATTCCCGGTTGGCTCGGTTGATCCGACCCTCCTGCGGTAGCCGGAGTATCAAACGCGATTCCTCCTGTTAGGAGAGAGGAGAGCGACTCCATTTTCACATTCAGACCTTCTGCCCCAAGCGATATTTCAAATCCGCTTAACTGCCAGAATCGGCTGGTATCGCGTACACGCAGATGATGCGGAGCTTGAATGAAAATATCGATAAACACACCCTCGCCTTCCTTGTCCAAGACATAGTCGAGAACACGTCCAACCTGGATATCGTGATAAAAGACCGGTGCACCGGGGGAACTCGATCCCAGGTTTTCCGCCCGCAATTGGAATTGAGCACCTTTGTCCTCCCGTGTCACTCCCGGTGGTTTCTCAAGTCCGGTGAATGTTCGAGCCGAAGGCCCTGGTCTGGGATCAATGGCGATGTAGCTTCCGGACACTAATGTCTCAAGCCCCGATATGCCGCCTAATCCCAGCCGGGGACGGACCACCCAGAATCTGGTATTTTCCGTGAGGTGGGGCTCCGCCTGCTTGCTGAACTCGGCGAGCACAACAACATTAGAGAGGTCATGACTAATATCAATCTGTTTGACGGTTCCAATTTCAATTGCCTTATATTTAATTTTGGTTTTGCCGGCTTCCAAGCCCGCCCCATCTTCGAAAGTCAGGGTGACTGTGGGCCCCTTTTCAGAAAGGGTTTTGTAGGTCAGCCATCCTCCGATGAGTGCCGCCACCACCGGAATAATCCACACGATGGAAAGCCTGCGTTTTTTCTGTACCGCGACGTCCGGTAATTCCTCGAAGTCGCTAGAATTGGAATCCTCCTCTTTCATGCTTTCTCCTCTATTCTGTCCCAGATAAGCCGGGGATCGAAGCTCATGGCGGCAAACATGGTCAGAATAACGACTGCAGCAAATGAGATGGCGCCTGGACCGGGTTCAATCGTGGCCACAGCCTCAAGCTTCACCAACGCAATTAAAATCGAAATCATAAAAATATCAATCATGGACCACCGGCCGACTACCTCGGTAATCCGGTATAACTTCGTTCGTTCTCTTGGTCGCCATTGAGATTTGTATTGTACAGAAAGTAAAAGGAAGGTCAGCGCCAAGAGTTTGAGGACGGGAACGGTAATGCTGGCGAAGAACACCAGCAAGGCAATAGGCAACATTCCTGCATGAATGAGTTCCTTAACCCCGCTCAGGATGGTATCCGCCTCGCCTTTTCCGAACGAAATCACGGTCATCACGGGAAGCAGGTTGGCGGGTATATATAGAATGTAAGCCGCAATCAGAAGGGCCCACGTCCGCGAAAGACTATCGGGTTTCCTTAGATGTATATGCGCTTCGCAACGAGGACAGATCGCGTCGCCATGAGTCGGCCCAGCGGGGATTTGACTCAGTTGATGACAGGCATGACAACTCATGAGCCCAGCCCGGGCCGCAGAGGGGTAAGGGCCCGTCATGGAAATTCCTCCATTTTTTCCCAGACCGCATGTTGATCGAGCGCAGAGTCCGCCGCGGCCAAGGCGATGATCAAAGCAACAAAGGAATAAATGGCCACACCGGGGACAAGGATCGCCATATCAGCCAACTTCACAACGGCAACAATCACTCCCAGCAAATACACATCCATCATGGCCCAGGTTTGGAAGTGTTGGACCAACCGAAAGGCCAAAGCGGCTTTCCACGGTCGCCGGTTGAATTCCAACGGCACAAGGACGTATAGCAAGCCAAGTATTTTGAGGGCTGGGAAGAGAATGCTCGCACAGAGGACCAACACTCCTAACGTCCACATATCCCGTTCGAAAAACTCCTTGACCCCTGTGGACAGCAGGCTCTCCTGAACACGTCCATGTAACTCAAAGGTCATAAACGGAAAGACATTAGCCAGGGTAAAGAGCATCAAGCTTGTCAGGGCCAGGATAATGGTATGTTCGAAACTATCCCGTTTTTTTGCATACAGCGCAGCTCCACATCTCGAACAATTGGCCCGCTCACCATAGCGTAGCGGGTGAACACGATAGAGGAGATCGCATTCGTGGCAGGCGATTAAGTTATGAAATAAACGTGATGGATGAGAAGAGCTCTTGTCAGGCATTGCGGGCAAGACTGATGTGATTGCGGGTGATTAAGTCCGAAATAATACAAAATAAGAGGGCAAATGTCCGGTTTTTCGAAAAGTATTTTGGGGATACTCCTCAACATGTGAGACTTGGTACTTTACGGCACACACCCGTTACCATATCGGCCATCCACAAGTTCGGTTTTTCCGTTCTTTTGATTTTTCGACCTGAAGTCAGGTGTTTCCCACCTCACCTGCTATGGAACCTTTTTCTCCAACCAACTTTTTGATTCTGATCCAATATTATTGGAGATCTAGCTTGAGTGTTCATGTCGATGGTGAACATCCGACACATGTCCATGATCATGTTGCCATGGCAGATGCCGATGCCAATGGGCGTCAGACCCTACAGTTTCCTCTTCGTGATGGTGTTGATGATGGGGATCCGTATGGCTATGGACATGGTCGTGCTCCATACCTGGATGCACGTGGAGGTGGCTGTGATGTTCACTCAGTAGCACACCAAGCCCTATGGCCATCGTCGCCCCTGCCAGATATTCCCCCAATCCCCAATGTTCCCCGAGAATCGGCACGGCAGGGCCCAAACCATACATCGCACCCAAACCCTTTGGACTATGCAATACGCCCTTCTCTTTTTTTATAGGCGTTTTTCTTCAAACAGCGATTCAATAATAGGACAGTCAGGAACCAAACCTCCCTCGCATTGGGAGGATATCGCACGGAGTGTCTTTTGTAGTTTTCGGAGGTCGGAGATTTTCTTACTGACATCCTGGAGATGTTGTTCCGTCACCGTCTTCACTTCCTGACAGGTAGAACGCTCACCATCAACCAGCCTGAAGAGCGTCCGAATCTCGTCAAGCGAAAATCCCAGTTCCCGGCTGCGCCGGATAAAGACCAACCGTTTGATTTGCTCTTTGTTATACAGGCGGTGCCCGCCCTCGGTTCTTGGTGGTTTGGATAGCAGACCAATGCGCTCGTAATAGCGGATGGTCTCGATGTGACACCCGGTCTTTCGGGACAAACCTCCAATAGTATCCATCTCCTTCGCTCCTTTAGCCACCCCTTGCATCTGTAGTTACTACAGGTTGTACCATGACAATCAGGAATTAGGGAACCTGTAAGACCAGACAAAAATATTTACATAGGCATCACGACACAAATGGGAAAAAGTCGAGTCT
>DOFS01000283.1 GCA_003523945.1 Nitrospiraceae bacterium
AAGCCCGCCAGTGAATGAGAGCGTCCCTCCCTGTGGCCAGCCGGCAGGCGTCGATCATGGAAAACGAACTTTTCAGGGTCTCTCATGAAAGAACGCAGATCTCCCCAACAAGAATTCCCCAATTCTTCCTACCCAAGAAGCCTGGTCAAAAGAACCAGCCAACAAAGTCTAATAGATTGACATATTCCTTCAATTGACTAAAAATTCCCCACACGACCATTTCAGAGAGTTCACTTGTGCTCTGGTGTCCTTCGCAACCGGTATACGCTTGGAATCCACTGGACGGGATTTGTCCTGAGTCAAGGAGAAAGTGTTATGCTCATTGGATCCGAATGGATCACCGTGCACTAGGGTCGAGGCGGAGATGATACGTTCCATTACTAAGATTAAATCGTTCGGAGTCTTTGCTGACTTTAAGTGGCCACCAAGAATTCCAGATTTCAAACAATACAATCTTATTTATGGCTGGAACTATTCTGGCAAGACAACGTTATCACGCGTATTCCAATGCTTTGAGAAAAGACAAGGCCATTTGGATTTCCCTGAAGCTCAAGTGCAACTAGAAGCTGCCAACGGGGCCGTCCACGATTTGTCCACACCGCATACCTCGCCCGTATTTCGAGTTTTCAACAGCGATTTTGTCCGCGACAATCTCATATTCTCCGAGGGGAGGGCCATACCAATTTTGGTTTTGGGCGACGAAGACATCGCCAAACATGAAAGCCTGCAAGCCAAGAAAGATGAGCGGGAAGCGCTCACCTTAAGCAAAAGCTCAAACGAGCAGAAAAAAAACGAGATTAAAGCTGAGATCCAAAAGAAGCTCACAAAATATGCTCGCGACTTCATCAAGTATCCACTTGCGGTGCCGAACTATGATAAAACTCGCTTCGAACGGAGTGTCAACGAGTGCAAGGCAAATCCCGCACAGGATGCATTAGACGATTCCGCGTTGGCAGAGTATCTCTCCGTCTATCGCTCCACGGCAAAAAAGCCTTCACTTTCTAGCAAGGTGTTTTCATTGTCCGCTGTCGCTGAACTTGAGAAAAAGACAGCGACCCTTCTGGCGAGGGTGGTGACGGCGAACATCCCGATTCTCCGACTCAAGGAGAATCCGGCGGTCGAAAGCTGGGTCAACGAGGGGAGAACACTGCACAACAGCATGGATACGTGCCAGTTCTGCGGCCAGCGATTGCCAGATGAGCTGATGACTGACCTTTCAGGGCACTTCTCCGCCGCCTACGACAACTTTATGGGAGACTTAAATAATTTGGTAAAAACCATTCAAGCTGCACAAGAGGAGGAAATCACACTTGACCATAAAAGTGACTTTTATCCAGAGTTGTCAGAGCGTTTCACGACCCAAAAGAGCAAGCTGGACAGGTTGCTTAAAGCGCGGAATTCAGTGCTAATCGCCCTTGCGACGGCACTCGTGGCAAAGCAGACTAAAGTGTTTACATGCCTGGATTGCCCTTCAATTGACGACCCTACCGATCAAATCGCTGCTGTGGTTGAGGCCATAAACAAGATTATTGCTGAACACAACAGCCGGACGGCCGAATTCCATATAAAGCGCCAGGAGGCTTTCACCAAACTCGAAAAGCACTACGCAGCCCTATTTATTCTCGAGGAAAAATACAACAAACATGTTCAAAACATTTCAAACCTTGAAGCTTCCATCGTTGGACAAGGAGCCAAGATCGTCGAACTTGGGACGGATATTCGCATCTTGGAACAGGCGCTTTCCAAAGCCGAAAAAGGGGCGGAGCGCATCAACGAACTACTTGTTGCATATTTTGGGAAAAACGATTTACGCATCGTGGTCTCAGATGAGAAGCGGTTTCACATTGTACGCGGTGACGCTTCCGCCAAGAATTTAAGCGAGGGCGAGAAGACCGCAATTGCCTTCGCCTACTTTATCACGCGCGTTCAGGATGGTCGCCATCCGCTCGCTGACACCCGAATCGTTATTGATGACCCCATCTCCAGCCTCGATGCGAATCACCACTTCAATACCTATGCGCTGATAAAGACACAATTAGTTGGGTGTTGTCAGCTTTTCATTTCAACGCACAGTTTCGAGTTTTACAACCTCATCCGAGAGTGGGTTGCCGATGATGAAGGCAGCCAACACGCTAAAAAACCGCAAACTAACTGGAAGAAGTGGTCCGTACTCTACGTGAAGCGAACCGACGATGGGGGAGCAGTTTTGGAGGAAATTCCGAGGGAACTGTTGCGCTTCAAATCTGAATACCACTACCTCTTCTCAACGCTCTACCATTTCGATAAAGCGGGCAGTGCGGACTTTGACTGTTTATTGAGCTTGCCCAACGTCGTCCGGAGATTCATGGAAGCTTTCGGTGGAATTATGATTCCGCGCTGGGCGGGTCTTCACGGAAAAATGCCTAAGCTTTTCCCTGATGAAATTAAGCGGGAACGGGTCTGGAAGTTCATCAACCACTATTCCCACAACACGACAATTACGCGCTCTCTGACAATCCCGGACACCAGCGAATGTAGGGCGGTTGTTCAAGCCTGTTTGGAAGCAGTTCAAAATTGGGATACTGATTACTTCAAAGATTTAGAAGCCGAGGTTTCATAATGTTGTATCAGAAAAATAATTATCTACCAAACCATGATTATTACCGGTTGCACCGGACGGCCTTGCAATTTAACCATAGTCATCATTTGGATGCTGCAGCTAGAGACAACGACAAAACTGCCTTTAGGAATACCCTAAGAATCCCCAAATGATTACATCGTGAGGCTTGGACATCAGGTTTCAGTCGCTTAGTAATCTCGGATAAATCATCTCAATCACTGCGACTCACCACTTCCTTTTCCCTGACGCCTGCTGTTCGGCCCTATGGGCGGACGCTCTTCAAACATTGGCGGGCCTTGTTTGAGCGGAGCGAGTTGGTCCGCCCTCCTATTTCCCACGTCCGCTTAATCTGATGAGGCCGAACTGGGCGTCAATGGTTTTGGCTACTTTTGCCGAAACAAAAGTAGCTCGGCTGCCGGGACGAAACCCGGCAAGGATTACCCCAATCCCTGAATAATCGCATCATGCAGTTTGGGACGGAATGCTTTGATGGCTTGATTGTCCCTGGTGGGATGAACACGATTGGATAGAAAAATAACCTCCAGGTCACGAATGGGGTCGATCCAGATACTCGTGCCCGTAAACCCCAGATGGCCAAATGATTCCAGAGAAAACCACTTGCCGGAGGAAGAAGGTTGAGAGGGCGTATCCCAGCCTAAGGCCCAACTGGTTCCAGGTTGGGCTGTCACAAACAGCTTGACCAGATGAGGATCGAATAACCCGGGGTTGCCTTTGTACCCTTCCAGCCAGACGTGGGTGATCTGCCCTACGGCTTCGGCCGTTCCAAAAAGTCCCGCGTGTCCGGCAATGCCTCCAAGCGCGAATGCATTTTCATCATGCACCTCACCCTGCAGAAGACGCCCACGCCATGGATCCTGTTCAGTGGGTGCGCACCCAGCAATCGATGAGTCCAATGTTGCCGCCGCGTTCGGCCCTCGATAACCGAGTGGGCTCGCATGCAAGGGGACAAAAATCCGACTCCGACAAAAATCAGCCAATGATTGGTTCGTGATCCGTTCCACGATAAACCCGAGCACCATATAACCCAAATCACTGTAGATGCTTTTGGGGTGTGCCACAGCTTCTATCGGTTCCTTGAGGATTACCTCCAGAAATGCCCTGGCTCGTTTATGACGGGATGGGCCATCTGAGGGAAGAGCAGGAGGGAAGGCCCGGTAAAACGGACGCCATGCCGGAAGACCGCTTTGATGAGAGAGCACATCCTTGAGACGCACCCGGCCTAATGGAAAGTTCCTGGTTTCCAGGAGCCACGTGTCGATGGACGTTGATAGATCCAGCAGTCCATCTTGCACCAGGAGCAGAATGGCCGACGCGGTTGCTAGAGGTTTTGTGAGAGAAGCGAGGTCGTAGATGGTCTGAAGTTGGACGGGACGCGCAGCCGGAAGACCGGAGGTGAGACCAACGGCATGATGTACCCGAAGATAGCCCTGGTGACGCACGAACAGGACCGCACCCGGAAACACCTGCGCGTGAATTCCTT
>DOFS01000313.1 GCA_003523945.1 Nitrospiraceae bacterium
CCGTTAGGTGAAAATGAAATTTCCATCAAAGAGCAATAAAAATGTCCCCGGTTTGCTGAGCAGAACATTGAGCATGCTTCCCGGAATTAAATATTGAGTCCGGCTCTATACCTTCGGTTCAGGGGCTTGCCGCCAAGCTCGTGTGTGGGAGGTAGCCATGCGGCGACGTGGTGGACAGTGGGTTCGATTTTTTCCTGTCATCTTATTGGGCCTTGTCTTTTTTCCTGAATCTGGCAGCCAAGCCGCTGAACGTTGCGTGCCCTGGGTCGCCAAGCTCGTTTCCGTGGAAGGGACAATCGAGGTCAAGCATACGGCGCAGGGCGAATGGTCCTCCGCGACTCTGGGCGACACGTTCTGTGCCGGCGACACGATCCGGCTGCAACAGTGGCGCGCGGCCATCAGGCTCAATAACGAGACCATGATCCGTCTGGATGCCGGGACAAGCCTCACCTTTACGGAAGTGGAGAAGGATACCCTCTCCTGGCTTCAAATTATTCAAGGCATGGTCCACTTCATGAGCCGGGTACCGCGGAGTCTCACCGTCACCACCCCTTTCGTCAACGGATATATTGAAGGCACGGAATTTCTGGTGGAAGTGGTCGATGAGCAGGCCACGATTTGGGTCTTTGAAGGCCGCGTCTATGCCAGCAATGACCGCGGAAATCTGACCTTAGTTAGCGGCCAGACCGCCGTCTCCCAGGCCGGGCAAGCCCCTGCCCTGGTCACCGTGGTCAAGCCACGGGATGCCGTCCAGTGGGCACTCTATTATCCTCCCCTCATCGACTATCGTCCCGTGGACGTAAGCGGCTCTGATGCGACCATTATCCGGAACGCCATCGAACGCTATCGCCAACAAGATGTCTCCGGAGCGTTAAAGCAAATGGAAGCGATTGCGGCAGCGCGTCGGGATGTGCAGTTCTACCTGTTGCGGGCCGGGTTCCTGCTATCGGTCGGGCGGGTGGAGCAGGCGCAAACCGATCTGGCCGAGGCGGGACGTCTCGAGCCGGGCAACGGCCGGGTCCTGGCCCTGCAGTCGCTCATTGCCGTCGTGCAGAACGACAAGGAAACGGCCTTGCGATTGGCACGCCAGGCGAGAGAACGGGCGCCGGATGCTTCGATGACATGGATAGCCCTGTCCTATGCCTACCAAGCGGCGTTTGATATCGAAAAGGCTCGGGAGAGTGTGGAGCAGGCGGTTAAAGTTGAACCGGAAAATGCCCTGGCATGGGCACGGCTGTCGGAGCTCTGGTTATCTGAAGGGTATTTGTACCGTGCGTTGGAAGCCGCGGAAGAGGCGGCAACCCGCAACCCGGATCTTGCGCGCACTCAATCGGTTTTGGGCTTTGCGTACTTGGTGCAGATCAAGCTTGAGAAGGCCAAAGCCGCGTTCATTCGAGCCATTGACCGGGATCAAGCCGATCCGCTCCCGCATTTGGGTTTAGGCCTGGCCATGATTCGGGAGAGCGATTTAGCTGAAGGTCGACGGGAGATTGAGGTTGCTGTGAGTCTTGACCCCAATAATTCACTACTAAGGAGCTATTTAGGAAAGTCCTATTTTGAGGAGCGCCGCAATCCACTCGATGGCATCCAGTTCGACCTCGCCAAACAACTCGATCCACTGGATCCCACACCCTGGTTCTATGACGCTATTCGTAAGCAGTCGATCAACCGGCCTGTCGAAGCGCTCCACGACTTCCGAGAAGCGATTGAACGCAACGACAATCAGGCCGTATTTCGATCTAAACTGTTTCTCGACCAGGACCAGGCTGCCCAAAGTGCCAGTTTAGGGCGGCTATTTCGTGATCTCGGTTTTGGGCAGCGCGGTCTGGTTGAAGGATGGTATTCGTCTACTCTTGATCCCGTCAGTCATTCGGCCCATCGGCTCCTGGCTGATACCTATGCCACACGGCCACGACATGAGGTTGCCCGTGCCAGTGAACTTTTGCAATCCCAACTGATGCAACCATTGAATATCAATAATCTGCAGCCCCAACTTGCGGAGACAAGTCTTCAGATCTTGGAGGGGGCCGGGCCTTCCTCCCTTACGTTCAACGAATTTAATCCACTGTTTCTCCGGAACCGGGTTGCGCTTCAGCCTAATCTGCTGGTTGGAAGTCAGGACACCTTCAGTAACGATGTGGTGCTTTCCGGCCTCTATGGGCCGGTCTCATTGAGTCTCGGGCAATTTCACTTTCAGGGGGATGGCTTTCGATCAAACAACGACGTAGAAGATGATATTTATAATGTTTTTCTGCAAGCCGCCCCGACTCCATGGCTCAACCTCCAAAGTGAATACCGGAGGCGGGAGAGGGATAGGGGGGATCTTGAATTTAAATTCGATCCCAATAATTTCGGAGCCGGTCAACGGGAAAAACTTACTCAGGATACCGTCCGGTTGGGCGCCCGCCTTTCCCCGGCCCCTCATTCAGATATCATTGCGTCAGGAATCTACAGCAACAGGGTAGAGAAGGATTCTACTCCCGGCATTCCGTTCGTTCGTGCACGGGGTGAGGCGGACGGGTATCAGGGTGAGGGCCAGTATATTTTCAACCAACCCATTTGGAACGCGGTGCTGGGAGGTGGTTGGTCCGAAGTCAAGAATAAAAATCTCATCAATCTTGAGTTGCCATTTCCTATTCCGGCTGAGGTCATTAAAGATAATTTCGACATTACCCACGAAAATATCTATTGGTATAACCACATACAATGGCCTAAACAAATGATTTGGACGGCAGGCCTTAGTTATGACTCATTTCAAGAGAGCACTGACAAAGTAAAGAAAGTGAGTCCAAAATTCGGGCTTCAATGGAATGCCACCAGCTGGGCACGGCTTCGTGCTGCCTATTTCCAAACGGTTAAACGCGCCTTGGTCGTACAACAGACTATCGAGCCCACGCATCTAGCGGGTTTCAACCAATTATTCGATGACACCAATGGGACAGAAAGCGAGCGATTCGGCGTAGCCCTGGATACTGTTCTTACCAGCTCTCTTTATGCAGGGGTGGAATATTCGGAACGAGATCTCACTGTCCCTCAAACACTCATTCAAGGCTTGGAGCGCCTCCGAACCAAACGTACCGAAGATCTTTTTCGGGCATATCTTTACTGGGCGCCACATCCCGAGTGGGCAGCCAGTGCGGAATTCGAATACGAACAGCTGAAGCGTTCACCGAGTGAAGCTTCAGTGACTCGGGGCAATCGATTCTCCAACGTTGAAACGTTCACAGTCCCGTTAGCGGTGCGATACTTTCATCCCAATGGATTATTTGCACGCCTTGGAGGATCTGTTGTCTCACAAGAAGTTGATGTCCCACCGGGTTTAACCTTGACTAAAGACGACGATACTTTTTTCCTTTTAGATGCCGCTCTTGGTTTCAGGCTACCTAAGCGAAGAGGAATCATCACCGTAGAGGGACGAAATTTATTGGACAAAAAATTTTTCTACCAGGATCAGAACCTCGTCATAAGCGGCGATATCATTTCACCAAGATTTATTCCAGAGCGGACCGTATTTCTCCGGGTCACCCTCGCGCTGAATTAAGTGCTATTGCAGATTGTGGAGGGATCGCGCTTATCACTAAGGGAAAGGAGGTTCCATAAATAATTCACCGGGTTGGGGCAGTAGGTTTTTTCTTTCTAAGAATCTGTACTCATCAATTTCAACTCAGAAGGAGGTCATTTATGGGTGGTCTACAACTCAGAAAACGGTGTGGGGAATGCGTGGACATCGCCAGTTTTGATGAACTGGATGAGAAAGGTGGCAGGGACATTCAGATGGTAATCATTTTGAAAAAAGATGGCTCGCTTGAGCCTTATCAGGTTGGTGGGAAAGGTAGGGGAACAAAAATACTGAAACAAAGTAAAAATGATCCTGGCAACGAGGATGAAGTATTGTACGGCCCAAACCCACCCATGCAGGAAAAGGGGGTGAAAGTATCCCATGTTGTGAGCATGGTTGCCTCGCCCGGATGCACCATCATCAATGGTAAGGAATACTATTGGTGAGTAAGGATGCCGTAACTTCCTTTTACAGAAACACAACCATACTATTGATTTATATTAATAAATAGCGGCGATCCATACGCAGCCTTGCCTCATTTCATTATGAGTAAAAGGAAGAAACATTTACCAATAAATAACCAACCAACCAATCAGACGAATTTGCCTAGGTGCCGGTGATGGAGTAAATATTAATCTGTCACCGGCTCCGCCATTTTCTTTGGTGGATTCGCTTGTGAGAGCATTACCTAAACGGGTGGAGGAAAGAGGCAATGATCACATTATCCTTTCCTTCTCTAGAGACTGCCTGATCCAGGCGTGACGAAAGAAGTTTTTCCGACGCATCGTCCATAGTATTCACTGGGGCTCCATCGGCTGGTTTTCGAATGATAATGTGCTGCGTAGGAGTTAGGGGGAGAGCTTCCGGATGTAGCGCACCAGGCCAAGAATTTGTTCGTCGGAGAAGGTGTCAGACCAACCATGCATTTCGCCTCTCCCTTTTTTGATGATGGAAAAGAGTTCCTGGTCGGTTTTGGCCTGTGTTATTTGCGAGGTCAAATTGGCGGGGTCCTGTTCCAGTAACGGGCGTAAGGGGCCCCTCCCGTCCCTCTGCGGACCATGACAGTCCTGGCAATACTGGCGGAAAAGGTCTTTGGCGGATGGTGTCTGCTCCTGTTCAGCGGAAGCCGGGAGAAAAGGAATGATGGTCATGGCCGTGAACATTAGGGCTGACCACATTGATGGGTATATGTGTCTCATGGGAGAAGGTTCCGGGATTCCCCAAACATCTTTCTGGGCAAGATGAGAGCGCACAGAATCGGGCCTGATGGGTCGGGCATTCTAGCGCTCTGAATGATGGACGGGCGAAGGGCTGTCCTCTTTATTATTTCTTGACCAGCACCGCGGATTTTGCCGCACCTCCCCCGGTCACCACGCTCACAAATACCATTCCAGCGGCGACGTTGTCGGGCACCGTGACCTCTATTCTCTCGTCACCTTTAAGTGTCACATCCGTTGCCTTTTGGGCTCCAAATGTTACCTCATGCAGGCAATCTTTTTTCTGTCCGAAATGTTCTCCCATAATGACCACTTTCGCGCCCGCCTGAAACTCATCCGGTTCGATTTTGGTGATTTTGGGTCGGTAGGTCGGATCGCAAACGGGATCCTCTTTGAGGGTTTGTTCACTGGACACCGTGGGCGATTCGGAGGCGCCCATAGTCGCTGTGTCGTTTTGAGAAGGAGGGCTTGATTGAGCCTTTGCCCCATTCATCCACATCGAATCGAATCCTAAAAAGGAAAGTAGGACGATAACGAATAATGTCGCGACCCTCATAAGTAATCCTTTCAGAAAAAAGATGAGAATAAAGCCGCACCTTCGTGGTAATTAGGCGTATTAAAGCCTGTTTGAATCCACGAAAGCTAGCCCCCGGGGAAAATTCAGCCTGATCCTCTTTTGGGCGTACTTTTAGGGCGAGGAAGGTTCGTACGGGGCTATTCGTCGGATGTAGGCGGTGACCGCGCGAATGTCTTCGACACTGAGTGTGTCCCACCACCCGTGCATAGGACTGAATGCCAGTCCCCAGATGATGGCTGACCGAAGGTCCATCTCCGATTTGGCACGGGATTCCAGGCTGTGAAAATTGGCGGGCGGAACGATGAGCGCGGCCCCGTCCGGGCCATCGCCTCTTCCCTGGGGACCGTGACACCCCACGCAGTGGGCTTGATATACGGCCTCTCCTCGTAAGGGGTCGACTTGAGGCTCCTGGGCTTCAGTGGGGATGACCCACCCGATCAGCATAATGAGACTCCAACGTATGATTCGAAATGTCATGGGCTGATTCTCCTTAGACATAATATTTCCCCACCCCTCTAGCCGACCTTTCGGACGTTGAAGCGTGCGAGACAATCTGGAATTCGACGGATGGAACTGGGGAGACAGGTTGGCACTCCTCACTTTTTTGTTGCCGATGCCCTGGATTTTTGGCGCGGAGGTTTTGCGGGGTGAGGCCCTTGCCATTCCACTCTGGCCAGTTTGTCTTTGTGCGACCATTGGTAGGTGATCTTCCCTTTAAACGCCCGATCGAGGTGTTTGCCAAGCCGTTGGGCAAAGTGTTCGGTGGTCGTTTCGATATCCGCCCCGTCAGGGCGTGTGCGAATCGACATCACCCGTTCGAGAGGATTATTGCGAGTCGCCTGACTTTCTTCGTTATGAATGAGACCTAAGACCTCAGCTTTGTGAGTTCCCCAGTCGGGCCAGTGGATGGCAAGAAATCCCTCCGCGTAGCCGTCACGCAACTTCCGGCAGGCCGGACAGACAAAACTCTGTGGCACCATGACTTGTTTGGTAGGTTTTTTGGGGA
>DOFS01000261.1 GCA_003523945.1 Nitrospiraceae bacterium
TTTCAGCCGGTCTTGATTTGTCCCCTGTGGAAAAACAATTTTTACTTGAATCCGGCAATCTCATCCAGCAAGCTCGCCGCCTGATTGACCTGATCCGCTTTAAACTTGCCGATCTTCGAACGGCACAAGGATAACACACCATGTCTGATGCCGTTGCCATTGAGGTTAAAGGGCTCGGGAAAGCCTACGACACTGTCACTGCCGTGAAGGATCTCTCCCTTTCCGTGATTCAGGGGGAAATCTTTGGACTCCTGGGACCCAACGGGGCGGGCAAAAGTACCACGCTACGCATCTTGATCACGACCCTCAATCCCACGTCCGGGACTGCCACCATTTTCGGACATGATGTCGTTAAAGAAGCCGATACGATTCGGCGACTCATCGGCTACGTGCCGCAGGAACGGGCTATCGACCGCTTTCTTACGGGTCGGGAACATCTGCTGTTGCTCGCGGATCTCTATCATCTCCCCAAGAATGAGGCACTCACCAGGATTGCCTCGCTCTTGAAGCTGGTCGATCTGGAAGAACATGCCGATCGCGTGGCCAAAGGGTATTCCGGTGGGATGAAACGAAAATTGGATATTGCCTGCGGCTTATTGCCGAATCCGAAGGTACTTTTTTTAGACGAACCCACCCTCGGGCTTGACGTCCAAAGTCGCCTCAATATTTGGCAATACCTCCGACAACTTCGCGAGCAGGGTATGACCATTGTCATGACCACGAATTACCTGGATGAGGCCGACCAGCTTTGTGACCGAATCGCCATTATCGACAGGGGGGAAATCCGCGCTATTGGCTCTCCAAAGGATTTAAAGGCCAGTTTGGGTGGAGATGGCGTGTGGCTCACTCTTGAGGATCCTCAACCTCAGATAATCGAAACCCTTTCGACCGCCCTGAAAGGCTTACCATTCGTGCGTGCCATTCGTCCCACTCCACAAGGACTTGATATCCGCGTGGATGCACCCGAAAAGGCGTTGCCTGCAATTCTCGAAGCCACAAATCGAGTGGAATGTCGACTCGATGGAATCGAATATCATCGGCCGCGACTGGACGACGTGTTTGTGGCTCACACAGGCCGGTCCCTCAAAGACCAACCCACTGAACCCACGACCTAAGATCATATCCTAGTAGGATTTCACTGTTCTGGAAAGGTTTCTCCATGAATGAGCAAATGCAAGAGGTACTTGCCCTCACTAATCGGTGGGTCAAGCGATTGAGCCGGGAAAAGTTCAGTATGTTGTTTACGCTGATCCAGCCCATGCTGTTTTGGCTCATCTTTTTCGGCAATCTTTTTCAACGAGCCGCTGATGTACAGGTCGTCCAAGCGCCGAATTACATGAGTTTTCTTGCAGCCGGCGTCGTCGTGATGACCGTGCTCAATAATGGCTTGGCCGGTGGCGTAGACTTATTGTTTGACAAAGAAAACGGGTTTTTGGAACGACTGATGGCGACTCCCATCCGACGATCATCGGTCATCCTCAGCCGTTTTCTGTTTGTGATGGCCATTACCGCCATGCAAATACTGGTTATTCTTGGAGTGGCCTTTCTGTTTGGCGTGAGTGCGGAAACCGGGATTTTAGGGATCGCACTTATTTTAGTCATTGGCATGCTCTTTGGCGTCGGGCTCACCGCCATTTCCATGGCCATGGCGTTTTCCGTGAAAAGCCACGGAGATTTTTTCTCGGTGCTGGGCTTCCTTTCGCTTCCGATGATCTTTCTCAGCTCCGCGCTCGTACCCTTAGCGGCAATGCCGGGTTGGATGAAAACTCTGGCCTTCTTCAACCCGATGACCTGGGTTATTGATGCCATCCGGCCTTTGATTCTTACCGGTTGGAGCCAAGCGCTCCCCCAAGTGGCTATCGCCCTTGGAGTCCTCGCCGTCTTCGACGCTCTGTGTCTATATGGAGGAGCCCGGGCGTTTAAACGCTCCGTCGGCTAACGGCGTTTTGGCCAAATTATAAACTTCTCCAAGAGACCCGTCTTTTTCTTTGGAGAGGCGTTATTTTCTCTATCCGGGACCGACCTTTTTGAACGCACCTTCCGAGACAAAAATACACGCTTTAATTCGTTTGCTTTCAGACCCCAACGAACAAATCGCCAAAACCATCCAGGACGAGTTCGTTCGTATCGGCCCGGCCGCGTTACCGTTTCTGGAAAAGGCCAGCGCGGAAGATACGGCATTGGAACCACGGCTCGCCTTTGTTAAGGATGAAATCCGTTTTGAGCAACTCAAAGAAGAATTTACCACCTTCGTCGCTCACTGCTCACGGCAGATGGATTGGGAGAAGGGGGCATTCCTCATCTCTAAGATCGCCTATCCGGATGTCGATATTTCCCATTATGTACAGTGCCTCGATCACCTGGCTGAAGAATTTCGAACGAAATGGCACTCCAAGGATACCCCGCCAGGAAAAGCCGCTAGACTCCTCAGCGCCTTCCTCTTTAAAGACAAGGGATTTTCGGGCAATCGCATTCATTACCATGATCCGGACAATAGCTACCTACACCGGGTCATCGAATCCCGGCAAGGGATTCCCATCTCTCTCTCCGCCATCTATGTGTTTGTGGGAAACCGTTTAAATTTGCCACTCTCCGGGATCGGAATGCCGGGACATTTCCTGGTGAAGCTTGAAGGAGAGCCCCCACCGCAATATGTGGATTGTTTCAATGGTGGAGCATTTCTTCGGGAAGAAGACTGTGAGCAATTTATTACGGCATCCGGCTTGGAATACTCTCCACTGTTTTTGGAAAAGAGTCCGACAAGACTCATTCTTGCCCGCATGCTCCGGAATTTGCTGAGTATTTATGAGCGGGAAGAACAGAATCCCATGACGGATCGGATACAAACGCTGCTCCAAATCCTGGAGGAATCTCCTCCCGATCAAGATCCTTCTCTCTAGCCCTCCAGCCTTATACGATAGTCCTCTACCTTACCTAGAAATTAGAGGGTTTAAATCTTTTATTGGGAGTTTTCTCCGCCTGACTTTTAACTTCGCTTCCCTGTGTTGGGGTGGACCTTGGCTCTTTCAAAAGCCGGGGTTCGGCCCTGCAGCTGAGGTCCCTTTCTTTCGGGAAAAGGACTCAAAACCATTTCCACCCAGTTCGGCCACATTCAATCCTGCTGACGCAGGCACCTGAGAGGCGACCCGACTCGCATGGCTCAAATAAGGTCCGGCCTCTGCTTGAGCGTCAGCAGGTTGGTCGACCTGCAGGCGATAGGGAACAGAGGATCCCCTTTCAATCTAGGCCACCCGGGTTCCCTTCCCGACTTGCAAGGTTAGAAGATCCTTTCCTTTAATAATGGGTCCTGAGAAAAATCGTTTTGCTTGAGCCACGACATTCGACCGGTCGGCTGCCTCATAAAAATGCGAAAGAACAAGTTTTTTAGCATTGGCCTTTTCCGCGACTTTTCCACATTCTTCCGCATGCATATGCGATCCACCGGGCTGGTGGGACGAAAAAGAGCAATCCAAGACGGCCAGATCAGCTTCCTGACATAGACTCACCAGATTCGGTGAGGCCATCGCATCTCCCGAAAAGACCGCTGACCGGCCCTGATATTCAAAACGATAGCCAAGACAGACCTGTTGGTCAGAATGGGTCATGGGCAATGGCCTGATCCGTGTGTGGCCAATCAAAAAGGGCCGATCGTTGACCTCTTTCAGGGTCACCCGAAAGGGTGTATCCGAAAAATTCGGGAATGTCCGGAAAATTGTTCGAAAGAGTCGTTTAGTCCCGGGTGGACCATAAATCGTGAGATCCGGTCGAACCTGCGCGAACTTTGAATGGCACACGGCATCAAAGAAAAATGGAATAAAATCTGAAAAGTGGTCCGCATGGTAATGGGTAAAGAGTAGGTGTTGGATCGTATGGCGGTCTATGCCGGTTTGTAATAAATTTGAGAGCGTTCTTGGACCAAAATCCAGTAGAATAGGCCGGTCCGTCACAAATACATACCCCGCCGCAGCACGAGTGGGATGAATATTCGTTCCTGAACCTAGTATGGTGACCTTCATCGGAATACCTTGCCGGCAAACAACTAATCTCTGGTGACCACCCCTCGCATGACGACACAACCCGAAACGACCCGTTCCGTCAACCCGTTTATCGGCCTATTATTTGTGGGCCTGATCGTAGCAGGCATATGGATATGGAATCATCTGACCTTCGACACCCAGGATTACATCACCGAGGAGATCATCCCCATACTCGGCGGCATACTTGTAGTGGGAATAGGTCTATGGGTTGGCATTAAAAAATGGCAGGTCCGCAGAGAACGCCTTCAGCTCCGTGACCGGCTCCTGCAACGCTTTCAAAAAGAGCCCTCACCCCAAAAGCGGCGAGATTTGGCCTTTACCCTCATTGAAGTCAACCAATTTGAAGCAGAGGGACTGGACACCGTCTCTGAACAGATGGCGGAGCTCTTTATTTGGACATTAAAAACAGCACTCGGTGACAAACAACATCGCATACGTGGAATGGCAGCCAGTTACCTGGGTATTTTAAAGCATCAACCCTCAATCCCCTTGTTGATTCGTGCGCTGGAAGATGACCATGCCCACGTGCGAGCCTGTGCGGCATTGGCCCTGGGCCGTATGCGTGCCCAAGACGCGAAGGCGAAATTGGAAGAAAAAATGAAAGAGGATTGGGACCAAACGGTGCGGAGCCGCTCACAAGAAGCGTTAGAACGTATACGGTAGGAGGTTTTTTCCCTGTTGGACCATCAATTAAGCTTCTGGTTCAGGCTCTTCTGGTCGGAATTGGTAAAGCGATACCCCTTGTTCATCAACATCTGCATCCCCTCCATCAACACTTTGAATTGAACATCCCGACGAATAGTATCGAACAGGCCAGTCAGGGCTATGACATACCCTCCTTCGGGAAGTCCATCAAGGTACGGTAACCCGAAAGCTTCCAGCACATCCTGAATTTCGTGCGCACTATATTCCTGATTATCATCCCCATCCCCTACTAAGGCCATTTGATAAAAAGTCAGGCTGAGCGAGAGACGTTGTTGCGTATTCCCAAAAGCCTGCCTGGCCTGCTCCAATCCCTCGGGGAAGAGCTTCACACAATCAACATCAGGCCCGGCCTTCGAGAGGGGCAAAAATTGTATCCGCTCAACCTCAGGACGGGGCTTTTTATTTAAATTTCGATAATACCAAACCGTACAACTATCGGCGATTGCAAATTCCTGTTTATCTTTTCCAATTTGAGCACCGATGTGTTGAGTGAAGCTTTGAAAGACATCCGTGCCGGGGGAGGCCCATGCCATAGGTTGAAGGCCCTGCACCCAACAGCCCGCTGCGAGTCCAATAAGGCAAAATACTTTACGTAGACGATGATTCAAAGATTTCTCCCGGAAGTTCATAG
>DOFS01000098.1 GCA_003523945.1 Nitrospiraceae bacterium
GGAATACTAAATAAACCACGTTTTCCGTACATCCGAACACTTCAGCGTTCAAACCCGTCACATCCTTAAAGTCCACCGTAATCCGTTCTGCAGGGTTAATCCACGGCGCAATCAATTTCGCCTTGTCTTGATTGGTCATAACATCCTCTTCATGATGGAATGCAATTGCTCATGACATTGTCTCCCTATTCGCCCAAGATAGATTCATGGAAGGTAATAAGCCATCAACTCTGTCATACCCTGGGAGACCAATAGGGGTTCACGTAATTTTTTTGGCCACAAAAACTCCGATGAGCACCATGACGATGCAAATAGCAAGAAAAATGTAAAATAACACCTGGGCGATTCCGGCGGCTCCCTCCGCAATTCCGGAGAAACCAAATCCGGCGGCGATAAGCGCAATGACAAAAAAAATGGCGGCCCATTTCAATATACTCATAAGCACACTCCTTTCACTGTGATTAATGGGGTCACAGATCTCTTCATGTTTTGTGGATTAAAGAAATCCTGACCCTCTGCCGGGAATATTTCACCGCCCATGCACAGAAAGCACCGGCTGTCGTGAGGGTCATACGAATAGGCTGATCGGCCTTATCAGGTGGATCGCCAATCGGTACGGGTGCATCGTTAGGATCGGTGCCTGGCGACGGGGGCACAGGCGGATCGTTAATCGGTTCCGGTTTCGGATACCGTTTCGGAGGACCGATGGGCGGTGTTTTTCTTTCAGGTTCCGGTGGTGGTTTGACAGGTGAACGTTGTGGGCCTCCCTGGAAAGACAGGTTGACTGTTTCAGTTAGACTGCCTGCACATCCCGCAAGCATGACGCTCCCCTGCCTGCCACCATAAAGCTGATAAACGTCCTCTTCCATGGCATCTCCCCGCTATCTACAATGCGCCTCATGGGACATCCTTCATTCCACCATTCCATTGTTTTTCCATCATGTCTCCTGTTGTTGTTCAATCAAATAGACAAGTTCAGAATGCCACGATAAGGTTTTATCCATGTAGGATTATGCTGACATTTGTTAGAGATAGTGAGATACGTTTCTGAATACCCCGGGATCGGATGCCCCTGTATGCCGTTATCCACTCCCCCTCCCACTCCCATGAAGCCTGCCAGACATGTACATCTCTGGGAAGTTGTTGCGGTTCGTGAACTGTTCTTCCTGGTAGTGGGAGGTTTTTTTCTCTGGTTATGCTTTCAATTGCAGGCCATTTTGGTTCCCGTCTTCCTAGGTTTGGGATTGGCCTACTTAACTGATCCCGTGCTGGATTATGTGGAACAGGCATGGAAACTCCCCCGGTGGATTGCCGTCACCTTCATGGTGCTGATCATCTGTGCATTGGTGACCGGGGTCGTGCTCTGGGTAGGGCCAATCCTTCTGGATCAATTGCGCCATTTCATTGAACATGTTCCCACCTACCTTTCAATTGTAGCGGACCGCCATGGCATAGATGTGAGGGATTTAGCCCGGCGCTTCATGGAGGTCTCCGTGAATATCCAGAAAAATCCCCTGGCCACGCTCAAGACGTTCTTAACAGGAACAGGTCAGGTGTTTTATATCACGAACCTGATCCTCGGCACCCTGGGCTCATTCCTATTCTCATTTTCCCTCGTCATCATTTATTTTTTCGTTTTTGCCTGGAGCTTTCCTTCGATTCAACACACGTTCTGGAATGTGGTCGAATCCCAGCAGAATGATCGGTGGCCGAAGCTATTGTCCAGGATGGATCGGGCCATTGGGGATTTTTTCCGAGGGCGTTTGCTGATTGCGCTGATGATGAGTGTGATGTTTGGGATCGGATGGTGGTGGGTTGGAATGCCCTATTGGATTCTTCTTGGATTGGGCGCAGGTGTACTGAGTCTGATCCCTTATGCCGCCACCGTGATGTGGCCCGTCGCCATTCTTTTGAAATATTTGGATATGTCGGTGGGGTCTTCTCCCACCGACAACTATTGGATGCAAATCCTCGTCTGGCCCAGCGCAGTCTACTTAGGAGTTCAACTTATTGAAGGGTGGATTTTAACGCCGTGGGTTCAAAGCCAATCGACTGATCTCAGTGCCGGGACGATTTTGCTGGTGGTGCTGATCGGCGGGGCACTTGGCGGAGTGTTGGGATTAATTCTGGCCATCCCTTTTGCCGCTTGTCTGAAAATCCTTGCCAAGGAGCTGATAATCCCTCGGATTGAACAGGGAACTATCACGGAGGTGCCCCATGAAATTTATACACCCTAATACGTCTGAACTCGTCTGACGCTTGCCACATTCACCATGGAACCCCTCACCATCATTATGAACAGTCTTAGTGATCTTGGGCGTCAAATTCTGCATCATCTGCCCCATGTCGTATCGGCCGGAGTCATCCTCGTGGCAACATGGGGTATGACCAGAATTCTGGAAGGGGCGCTCACCCGGATCTTTTCCCGATTCGGCATTCGGGAATCTCTTTCAGACCTGTTGAGGAAACTGGTTTACATTGGAATCTGGATTGTCGGGGTCTTGATTGCGGCTATAATAATCTTTCCCAGCTTAACACCAGGTAAAATTCTCACGGGTTTGGGATTGGGTTCCATTGCCATCGGATTTGCCTTCAAGGATATTTTTGAAAATTTTCTGGCCGGCATCTTAATCCTTCTTCGCGAGCCGTTTCAATTGGGAGATGTCATTGAATGCGAGGAGCTGGAGGGTTTTGTGGAAGAGATTACCATTCGAGATACCCATATTCGTCAAACGGACGGCCAACGGGTCGTCATTCCGAATAGCGTGCTCTTTAAAAATCCTGTCACGGTGCGAACTGATCGGGACTTGCGCAGGGTCACCATCATATGTGGTGTGGCTTACGGAGAAAATGTCGATCGCGCCCGCGAGGTGATTCAACAGGCACTCGACGGACTGGAGACGGTTAACCAAGAAAAAGCCATTCAAATCTTTGCCCAGGGGTTTGGGGCGAGTAGCATTGATTTTGAAGTCACCTGGTGGACGGGTTCCCTCCCCATAGACATCAGAAAATCAAAGGACCAAGTCGTGGCAGCGGTGAAACGGGCATTAGACGAAGCCAATATTGAAATTCCCTTCCCCTACCGGACGTTAACGTTTAAGGAACCGTTGCAGACCCTGATTACCCGACATCAAAATAATCAGAAGGATTCTCATAACCCGTGATCCATCTCATGAAGTATTCTGACACACGTCTACGGGTCTTGCAGATTAGATAACGGAGAAATTTCATAATGGATATAATCATTGCACTGGATTGGCAGGAAATCTGGTCGCATTTCTATCATCTAATCATTGCATTTTTATTGGCGGTTCCTCTCGGGTGGGATCGCGAACAAGAATCGCACGGTGCAGGGCTCCGCACCTTTCCCCTGGTCGCCCTCGGGTCCTGCGCCTATATGTTGACCGGGATCTATGTGCTCGATTCCACCGATGCCGAAGCGCGTGTCATATATGGCATCTTAACCGGAATCGGCTTTATTGGCGGGGGCGCCATTCTCAAAGAGAAAGGAAATGTGGCCGGAACAGCAACCGCGGCAAGTATTTGGAACACCGGAGCCATCGGGATGGCCGTGGCCTGGGACCGTTACGAAATTGCTCTGGTGTTAAGCGCGTTGAATTTTTTAACGTTTCGGTTTATGCCGTTGTTTAAAAAGCAGCTGGCGTCCACTCCATCCAAAACCGATCACACCCTCAAGCCACAGTAGCATAGTCCTATCGAGTGGATTCCTTTAATGTTCGGATATTGCCAGACTCCGCAAACGCATCGGTATCCCTGATAGGTGGACCATCGGATCCGGCCGTGTAAACCTGCAATGGAACAGTATTATCCGCCCAGGCATCGGCAATGGGTTGAATGATTCTCCACATCTCTTCTACCTCATCGTCCCGGACAAAAAGCCGTGAATGACCGGACAGTGATTCGAGGAACAGACGTTCATAGGGGGCCAGATGCTCGGGAGAAACTGGGTCATCCACCCTCATCGGTTCAGGTGCCATCCCACCCGTTTCCTTGACATTGATAACCCCGAGATTCACATCTTCATTCGCAAGATTGATTCGCAAGATGTTCCCGCCTACTTCTGATTGAGGGGATTCTGTATTTCCCTGTACACTTTTAAAATGCACCCGTATTTCTTTTCGATCTCGACCGAGAGCCTTCCCGGAACGTAACAGAAAAGGCACGTCTTGCCATCGTTCGTTATCAATCCATAGGGTCACCTGCGCGAAGGTTTCGGTGTTGCGGTCAGGAACCACTCCCCGGCTTTTTGCATAACTCGGAACCCGAACACCCAGGACTTCTCCCGACCGGTAACGAGCTCTTACGGTATGGGCTCGAATCTCTGTTTTTGACAATTTCCTTACAGATCTGAACAGTTCCAATCTTTTGTCTCGAAATTCGGGAGACCACATGGACTCCAAGGGCTCAAGTGCCAAAACGGCCAACAACTGAAGAAGGTGATTTTGGATCATATCCTTCAGGGCTCCGGCGCAATCATAATAGTCCGCACGTCCTTCCAACGCTAAGGTCTCATCCCAAATGACCTCCACCTTTTTAATATGTTCGCGGTGCCAGAGAGGCGAAAAAACTGGATGACCAAACCGCAAATCAAAAATTGTGGACACGATCGGCATTCCTAAAAAATGGTCGATGCGAATTACGTACTCTTCGGGGAATTGCCGATGCAAAAGATTGTTCAAATCCTTTGACTGCTCATAGCTCAAACCGAATGGTTTTTCGATCATGATACGGGATCGTGCCGGGAGCGTGAGTTGTGACAGCGTCTTCACAACAGAGGGAAACATGGGTGGGGGGAGACCGAGATAGAGGAACGTTGACCCGGATAGACCTTCAAACACTGTGATAATTTGGCTAGGGTCTGAAAGATCCTCTACACGTGCATATTTTAAAGACTGTAGAAGTCCCTCTCGGGATCGTGGGAGAAGGGGGGGGTGATGGGTCCCAAGTATTTCGGAAATATGCTCCTGAAACTGAGGAGTGGTCCAGTCTCGTCTTCCAACTCCCGTGATTGTATATTCTGTGGGAAGCCCTCGGTTGGCAAACACCTGAGCTAAGGCAGGGAAAATATACCGCTTTGACACATCCCCCGTCGCCCCAAAAATAACCAGATGTTCATGCATAAGGTTTTTGTGAACCTCACCCTATGAGTAGGATCGGACCGACGACCGGGCACGTAAACCTACCAGCCTCAGCGACCATTCTGAACTTTCTGTGGGGGAGCAATAAATAAGCCAGGCTTAGGTGGCTCCTCGTCGGAAGAGATATCTCTCGACTCGGCATCTTGTACCTTTGGGTATTCCACGAAATTTCCTTCACCTTGGCCTGAGATTTTTTCTCATTTCCTCTACCAATAATGTGGTTTTCCGTAATGTTTATACAGATTAATCTCATACACCCGTTCAATAGGAGCGGAAGAGTCATACTCCGGAGAGTTTTCAATTTGATCCTGATTCAGATCCACTACCATCATTCTCTCATTCCAGTTGATGGATTTGCTCCACATGGGACTAATTAAGACCTTTCTGCCGGCTAACCATTTCGAAGTATCCACAACCATATAGCGCACGGTCCAATTGGCATCATCGATGAGGTAATTAATGATTTTCCCGATTTCCCCATCTGTCGCAAGGAGGGAAAAATCTTTGAGGCCATTCACGCTGGTCAGTTTTCCAGGGAAAACGGAGAGCTCCCTCTCATCAATGGGAAAATAGGTACTCCATCGATAATAATTGCAGATCTCACGTTCCTTCTCCCAGGATAATGGTTTTTCTATTTCAAACTCCGGAGCCCCCTCGACTTGAGCCTTACTGATTAAGGCCCGAAACGATCCTATTTCCTCATGGGGATGCACAATACTCTCGGTGGAGATCAATACATGGCGTCCCTGCAACCAGTTCCCCGTATCCGCAGCCATATAATGGATCTTCCATGTCTGATCGTTCACATACACATCTGCGACGTTTCCAATAATCCCATCGGTGCCTTGCACCACACAGTTTTTAATCTTATTGAGATCTCTTAACATATCATTCCCTTATCGATAAAAATTATAGTTCAACTCTGTCCAGAGGCCCTTCCGGCGGGCACAGGGATACCGAAGGCTGTGACCACAAGTCTTGAGGAGTTGGCCGTCAATTTCACAACCCAGTTGACAGCCAACTCATTCAAGATGAATCTGCAGCTCCCGCAGTTGAGTTCAATAAAAAAATCCCGTTAATTGGAATTCCATTAGTGACTTTTTTGTGATGAACTCTGACTGGAAATTGGAGATTGCTGATTTTTTTTCTTCAGATCCTTGGCGGCCTGTGCGGCCTGACCCTCTGCATCAGACATATTGGGGTTTTTTGGATCTACATCTTCCATATCCGTTAATTGATCGGACCGGCTTCCAGGGCCACTTCCAGTGGGGAGTGATGACTCAGCCGACGGGGTACTTCGCTGAATGTTCTCAGGAACGTTGTCCTCTGCCGTCCCGGATTTCATTCCCTGCCCCGCCAATCCCATGGATGCCGTTCCTACGATGAATGCCGCTGTCATACATACCGCTAAAATCTCTTTCATAACACACCTCCTGAAAATGTGAATGTGGTGATCAATTGGAGAACCTCTTAGTCTTCAACAGCCAACGGTTGAATACCCTCATGCAGATTCTCAATTGCCGTATTAGTCACAGATATCACGTCCACCCCTGTCAACCAATGGACAAATCGCCACTCATAAAAAAACAAATGTATATCCATCGTTTAGAAAAAGGTGACAGGTGTGCTTTCCTCACTTTTCCTTTGTTTTTTGTGCGGAAAGACAGCTTACTTTCATCATCAGACAAAAACGGAATGGGGAACACATCCTAAATTCCTCACCGGGTTTGTCCATGTACTTTAGGCGTGGATAGTGATGAGGGAGGGGGAGGATTTGGGCGGTTATCAAATGACATACACCGGCACGTCAATCATCAAGAGGAAGGGGAATCCACCCAGAGGAAAAAGTCGGGGTAGGAAGTGCTAGCCATTAAAACGCCTGGAGACAAACATGGGTAGGATTCCATACGAACCCTCCAAATCATCCCAGGCATTCTCAGGGGATTCACCTGAGGTGAGAATCCTCATGGTCAAGGACGATCCGGATGATCAGGAAATTTTCAACACCCGATTGGATCCGTTGGGATATGGATGACAGGAAACAGCGATGATATAAAAGCCTTTCCCAATGACGCCACTCACGCTTCAATCTCTTGAAATCTGATTATCGGATGCCCCAGCTGACTGGCATTCAATTTATCACTGTATCTCTACATTAAGAAAAACTGACCGTATATCCACCATTCCCATTAATTTCATGACAGCGCATTCCGATCCCTCGGAGACTCATTATGCTTTGTCCGTTGGAGCAACCCCCATGCTGGTCTGACCTTATTCACTGGAAAATTTTCCAACATCCGTCAACCTGATTTTGGCCGTGAATCAGTGACCATAGTCCGACTTACTCCTGACCAGGGTCAAGGTTTGGCCGACCGGGCAGCTCCCCAATCTGATATTTCAGAATGGTGGATATTCGTTGAGTATATAGACATTTTGTCTACCTTCAGTGGATCACTTGTCTTTTGCATTTACCTCTTCGGTTCCCTCATGATTTTCTATCATTTCATCATACTGATTTTCATTCATTACCTCTTTAAGCGAGAAACATCATGCAGAACCAACTCAGGGTTCCACCCCTTCATCATAGTAAAGTTTTCTGTTGGGGGATTTTTTTGTGTGGTATGGCCTTGGGATGCGAGACCGTCCCCTATACCGATCGTTCCCAGCTTGTAGTCGTGCCTCAATCCCAGGCAGCAGAAATGGGAGAGCAGGCCTTTCAACAAATCCTTGCAGATCCTGAGGTCCAGCAATCCCAATCTCCCGAGGAACAGGCAGCGGTGAAACGTGTGGCGGAAAAGATCATTCAAGCTGCCAAAGAATCAAAATTTGCGGAAGACGCCAAGGCCTTTAAGTGGGAAGTAACGGTGATCAAGGATGACCAGACCAAAAATGCTTTTGCCCTCCCAGGCGGAAAAATTGCCGTCTATACGGGAATCTTTCCGGTTGCGAAAAACGAAGCAGGACTTGCGGCTATTCTGGGACATGAGGTCGTCCATGCCCTCGCACGGCATGGTTCCGAGCGCATGAGCCAGGAGGTACTGGCTCAAGCCGGATTATCCGCAGCAGCGGTGGGACTAGGGGCAAGTGGGGCAGGCCCGGTGATGGGACAGGCCACAATGGCCGCCTTAGGCTTAGGAGCAAAAGTCGGCGTCCTCCTGCCCTACAGTCGGACGCATGAATCCGAGGCCGATTCCATTGGAATTATTCTGGCGGCCAAGGCAGGGTATGACCCTCAAGAAGCGGTCCGTGTCTGGCAACGGATGCAGGAAGGCAGTGCAGGAGCACCTTCTGAATTTTTATCCACCCATCCTAGCCATGAGACAAGGATTAAACGTCTTCAAGAGGCCATGCCCGAGGCCTTGGAAATTTATCAAAAGGTCCAACATGCTCCGGAAAAGACACTTCCACCCGTCGGAGGCTAAGCCAAGCGAGTGCTTGGAATCGGGATAGGCCCCTGAGGCCCATGAGGGGGCTAGACTTCGTCACGGCCATGAATGTGGGCAGGAGGATGCGTTGCCTCAATGGCGGTGAAGGGGTCCAGAATGGTATAACTGTGACTCGCACCCTTGGGAACGATCCAACTATCTCCCACATCCAACAGGATCGTTTGACCTTCGATTTGAAGTTCCGCCCGACCCTTGAGCACATATCCGATTGTTTCATAATCCCTGGCTGAGGAATGGGGAGATGGACCCACAGGCAAATCCTCCCACAATCGCATCGCCAGTCCGATCCCTGAGACCAAATATTTTTGCCCCATCGGACCTCTGGGAGAATGCTGAGCCATGACTTTTTTAATACTGGTATCGACCATATCCGTACAAGCCTCCTCTGTTGATATGTGCATGTTTCTTGGTTAAAGATACCTGCTTGAATCAATCGCACCTACTCTCTAAAACCCTGGGAGATCTCCGGTAAGCCATGCCATAAGCAATCGGAAGGTCGACCATTTATTTTCGCTTAAGGAGGTTCACCTTGAAAATTCTTGCCGTTCATCCCGGTCCCCTGATGTACACCAAAATTTTTCTGCGTTTGGAACCTTTGGGATTGGAACTGGTCGCAGGGGCAGCCAGGCAGGCCGGTCATGAAGTGCGGCTCATCGATTTGCAGGTGGAGACACACCAGGACTATTTCAGAATGTTGAAGGATTGGAGGCCCCAGGTCGTCGCGCTCTCCTGTAACTATTTGCCCAATGTCCCCGAGATCATTGATCTGGCGAAGATGACCAAGGCTTCGTTTGCGGGAATTTTTATCGTGGCCGGGGGACACAGTCTTTCCTTTGTCGCAAGAGAAGTCCTGGAGCATGCCGAGGGAGCCATTGATGCCATCGTAAAAGGGGAAGGCGAGCCGGCAATTGGACCACTCCTCACCGCGATCGAATATGACCGCTCGAAGGTGTGCCGGGTTCCCGGTGTGGTCACACGGGAAGCTGAGGGTCCCCCACCGGAATTTGTGAAGTCTCTGGATGCGGTAAGGCCTGCCCGGGATTTACTTCGCTACCGGCGCAAGTATTTTCTTGGCGTACTGGATCCATGTGCATCCATCGAATTAACTCGCGGATGCCCCTGGGATTGTTCCTTTTGCAGTGCATGGACATTTTATGGACGAAGCTATCGACCGATCAGTCCTGAGGTGGTTCTGGAAGACCTGGCTGCCATTCGTGAACCGGGAGTCTTTTTGGTTGACGATGTCGCCTTTATTCAGGCAGAGCACGGCATGGCCATTGGTGAAGCGATCGCTCGCCGGGGTATCAAAAAATCCTATTATCTTGAAACCCGTGGGGATGTCCTGTTGAGAAACAAAGAAGTCTTTCGCCTGTGGAAACGGCTCGGGATGGAATATATGTTTATCGGGCTGGAGGCCATTGACCAGGAAGGATTGATCCAACATCGAAAACGCATTTCGCTTGGTAAAAACTTTGAAGCGTTGGAGTTTGCCCGGTCGCTGGGCATCACAGTGGCGATCAACATCATTGCTGACCCGACCTGGGATAGGGATCGGTTTGAAACCGTCCGACAATGGTGTCTCGAGGTTCCGGAAATTGTCAACATCAGCGTCAATACGCCCTACCCCGGCACCGAAACCTGGCAGCAGGAAGCGGGGAGAATTCAGACGCGGGACTATCGGCTATACGACATCCAACATTCGGTCCTCCCCACCACCTTGCCGTTGCCGGAATTTTATGAAGAGCTGGTCCAAACCCAACGAATCCTGAATCATAAACATCTGGGCTGGAGTGCCCTTAAAGGAACCATGCGAATCGCAGCCGGCCATCTACTGCGGGGACAGACCAATTTTGTCAAAATGCTGTGGAAATTTAACAGCGTTTATAATGCACAATTGCAGATAGCGGATCATCAGCGCCCTGCCCAATATGAGCTGTCAATCCCTTCGTCTGACAAAACGCCACAGGGACAGAACCTGTTGTATATCCATCGAGGAAAAGGCCGCGCAGGCCGGGTCCTGGATAGGGCAACGGAAGATTTTGTGGATTCGACCAGGATGGGAGCCAGCATTTAATTTCTCTCCTGAGGAAAGGGGGGAGGCTGGCTTCACTTTTCTTGAATGTCTTCACAGAAAGAACCCGCAGGGCTTGCGGGTTCTTTCTGGACCTTCACCGATGCTCAAATATTTCTTTGTGTTTAACGGAGACCTCTCTTTTCGTTTCTAATTCCAGTAGGGATTATAGCCATAGTAATCATGAATACCCTGTCCCCAGGTGGCATCGGCAAAATCAGGCCAATTGTCCTTGTCGAATCCAGGAGCCTGTTCTAATTTTTCCTTGGGAACATTCAGGATGAACACCTCTTCCTCCTGCACCACCTGAAACGCCTCCCACGGGATCGCAAAGAGCTTATCTCCCATTCCTAGAAACCCGCCAAATGATAATACGGCATAGGCAATTCTCCCCTCCGATAAATCAATCATTAGGTCTTTGATTTCTCCAAGATCTTCCCTTGCCGAATTCTGGACTGCAGTACCGGTAATGGAACTCGATGAAAGAACCTGCCGAATTTTGGTAGTCATAAAACCTCCTTATGGAACATAAAGTAAATAAAGAAATCGTTCCATTGGATATAGCATGACCTCGATGTCGCACCGTACTGAGATAAACCCTTGAAAAAGCATTTGAAAAGGCCAGGGTTTTCTCCAGTTGCTCCGCGGCATAAATCATTTATCCTTTCGGAAGAGCCCACAATTCTTATTTTCACTAAGTGAAGGAGGTGCCACGTTATGTACACACGGAGCAAAATGGCCAAATCTTTTATCCTTGCCGGCATTCCATTGCTGACATTTCCCTTATTGGCCGAATCCGGCATGTCGCGCGACGGTTCAGATCGCATGGATTCAAGTCGGGCAAATGCCATGGAGCGAATCATTCAGGGGGAAGTCTCCAAAAAGAATGGCGACCAAATCACCCTCCGCGCGAGTAATGGGGAACGCATCACATTTCGCATTAATGACGAAACCAATCAACTCTGTCCAAAAGGGATGGCTTCACAAACATCACAATCCCAAGCTTCGCCCATGGATAAAGGCTCATCATCCGGTCAGGGAACTTCCATGAATCAGGGGTCCTCGAGCCAACATTCCTCCAGCCAGAGTCCTTCTGATCAAGGAACCGGAGAAACTTCGAGTAGCAGCCTGTTCGGAAGTCAAAGCAGCCAGTTTTCCGGCCAAAATTCGTCCGGAATGCAAGCCAACTCTCAACAATCCCAAAACATGGGGTTTAAATTTGGAGAATGCAATTTCCAAAATGGGGAATTTGTCAAGGCAAAAGTGGATGAAAACGGAAATGCCACATTTGTGAGGTCCATGGGGGATAGCGAAGAATACTATGGAACAGGAGGAGTGGGCGGTGAGTATTTCGTCCTCCCTGCCGGACAACTTGGCGGATTGGACATTTCGGACAAGGATGCACATTACTCCGTAAAAACTTCCGATGATC
Organism: Nitrospiraceae bacterium; assembly: GCA_003523945.1. GTDB lineage: Bacteria > Nitrospirota > Nitrospiria > Nitrospirales > UBA8639 > Nitrospira_E. The sequence goes on from DOFS01000098.1 coordinate 12,109, forward strand.
AAGAAGTCGGTAATGTATACAAAGTTATGACGAATAACGATGGAGATCTCACCTATGCCATCGTCCGAAAAAAGGACGGACAATTATTTTCCGTTCCCTGGCAGGCGTTAGAAGGGGCAGGCAATAAATCGTTCAGGTTGAAAGTGACCCAAAACCAATTAAGCAACCTTCCGGTTTTGAATGAGGGAGAGGGTGCAGGAGCACACGTGCAAAAGCATTGGGACCTGACGCAACAAGAACGAAAAGAACTCGCAAAGTGGAACGAGCGCTTAGATGATTTTTACGAAACCCGTGACCGGTATTATGAGGACACGCCGACATTTGAAGGGAATCGAGAAGGGTATGACCGGTATGATCAACGCCGATCTCGCATGAGCCGTTCCGAAGATGACCGACAACGTCATTACCAGGATCAAAATGCGGAAAACTATCAGACCAAACGTAACAGTTTCAGCCCTAGCGAATTCCCTCCACATGATCGTGCTTTTCAGTATGAGGGGGCTGATCAACGACGTTCGTACGATCGCCAACGGTCTTATCAGGACCAAAACGCGGAGGACTTTCAGACCAAACGTAACAGATTCAGTCCTACCGAATTTCCCCCGCACGATCGCGCCTTCCAATATGAAGGGGCTGATCGGCAACATTCCTACGATCGGAATCGGCCAGGCCGGTCGTCAGATGATTTCCGGAATCGTGGAGATCAACGGTCCATGTATTCCCAAAGTCGCGAGAGGCAGTATGACAATCGGGACAATAGGTCTAGCCGTTATGAATCCACCACGCGACCCAGTAAATATGATCCCCAAAGGGAAGGTGCCGACCGCTATCAAGCCCGACGCTCAGGGAACGGTTATGATTACCGACCTGACGAATATCGGCCATAATAAATGCGTCAACCCCTGGGCCCACATGGCCCAGGGGTACAAACCATAAGTCGTGACTGTGGCAAAAATTAATTATAAGGAGAAGCAAAATGGGAACATTTTCAGCAATGGTGGGACTTTCAATCTTCCTTGGTTTTACCAGTGTCTCAGTGTTTGCAGAACAAACAGAGACGAACAGCCAGCAGCACAACCAATCCAATAGTCCGGCTGTGGGGGGTAGCCATGACAAGGGATCCGCCATAGACTCCAAGAGTCCGTCTGGCCATAACACGGAACCCACGGAATCGGAGGAACAAAAGGCGGCTCGTCCGGGTGGAGTGGGCGAAGAAGGGGAAACCTCTATGTTTGGGAGTCCAAGCACCGTGCCTCCAAGCGGCAGGTCATCCGGCTATACGGGTGCCGATAAAGATGCAGAAAAGATGAAACAACATCAGCAAGGGATGTGAGAGTGATTTTCGAAGAACCATCTCTTGGGAAAATCACTAGAAGGATTAGGTTTGCCGTCTAGTGAGGGGTAGAAGCCGATCGGACGAGGGGGAGATCGAACGATCGGCCTCTACTACATTTTCCTGCTCCAATCCTTTTCAATGCGCGTGCGGATCAAACGTCAAGTCTCTCGTCTAATTTTTCTTTTCTAAACGCCTCACCTTCACCTCCTCACAGACCTTAGGGATTAAGCCTCTTTTCACGCATGACTCTTGACGGATGTTAAACGCTCCGTCATCCGCCCAGCCGGTCAGTGGGGGGTTCGGTTCGAAAACAATGCAGGAGACTCCCGGTACTACATGATGGAATTACCGAAGGTAGGAAGGGGATCTAGCCAAAACGAAAACAAGAGAGATCCCCGATTGAAACATGTCGGGAAGAGGGTATTGACGGCTTCAGGAACTCGTTTCGACATACTCCTGAGTCCGGAATCCTGACTTGATATGTATACGCTTCACATCTCACCAACAATACAACCGCTGAAAGCAGAATCAACACTGTAAGGAAGAATAGAGCTGGAATCCCGCCATCCGATTAGGGAAATCCGGTCTTCTCGGGCTTGTCCTGTATTGTGGGACAAGAATGCGGCATAGCTAGATTGATCCCAACGGCAATCATTATAACCAACAGGATCCACACCCATCCAGGAATCCCTATCACTTCAGAAAGTGTGATTTTTCCCCAATCTCCGTAATCACGGATAATAGGTAACCACATTGGATACATCCACACAAAGATTCCGGCGCCCGCCAGCATGCCGGCAACCCCGACCATGGCATCCTTCCGCCCTTCTCCACACGCCGCCACCCCGGTACCAGGACAATATCCGAAAATCGCGATCCCGATTCCAAAAAATATTCCTCCGAGAAGGACTCCTCCCCACAACATCGGTTTAATATGCAGATTGGCCATTTCTAATGCGACCAGGGCATACACTCCTATCGCGCCAACGCCAATGGCCGTGAGCATGATTTTCAGAACCGTCCAGTCCTTCAGCAGGAGTTGACCCAGAATAACCTGATATTTGGCTACACGCCCCTTCTGAAGGAGAAAGCCGAATACGATTCCGGTCGCCAATCCTAAAACGAGACGATCAGGAGATTCAAACATGACTTCTTCCCTTTTTCCCAAACAGAAAGAAAGCCGTTAACGCCGAAACGGAGAAGATTACCAGGACAAAAATCCAACTTGACACGGCCAGTTGCAGAGTACCGCTGATCCCGTGCCCGCTCGTACAACCTTTGGCAAGACGCGCGCCGATCATCATCAAGGCTCCTCCCAGAAATGCACCCGTCAATCGTATCGGGATGCTGGGCCCAAACCGCCATTTCCAAAGCTCGGAAACGACTTCTTGGGTATGGTCGCCGGAAAGATAGGCGCTCCAGGCTGCCCCCACCAGCACACCAATGACCAACATCCATTCCCATCCGATGACCGGAGTATTTTCCGGATTCTGATAATAGGCATGATTTTGAATAATGTCCGGGACACCTGCTTGGATAACGAGCGCTGCCGAATGCTCGAAAGGAGTGGTAATGCCAATGGGGTGATCGGCCGTGGCGAAGGCAAACCAGCTTAATATGCCGATACCGGCACCAACGACGTACGGTGACCAGGCCTTTTGCAGGAAAACGTTCATGTGTTTGGTTTTACAGTGACCCCTCAGGTCCTGAATGAACGGTTAGTCCTTAACAATCGGGAATGAGGCCTCCTTCCACGCACTCATTCCTCCTAACACATTGACGATATTCCTGTATCCATGATGTTGGAGAAAACTGGCAAGAACTGACGAACGGTATCCACTTCCACAGATGACGGCGATCTGCCGGTTTTTCCCTATCTCGTGGATACGTTTTGGAAGTTCACTTCCCGTGATGAAGCGGGCGTTCTGAATATGACCGGCACCCCATTCGCCAGGCTGCCGTACGTCTAATACCTCCAGGTCAGAATCCTTTTGGAGGTGCTGCTGAAGATCCCACACGGACCATTGCGGCAACATGTGAAGGGGTTTGGCTGCGGTGCGCCAGGCAAACATGCCTCCAGCTAACCAACCTGCCGGTGGGGGATACCCCACCCGGAGGAGCTGCCAGGTGACTTCCCAGAGATCATCCGGTTTATCCAGGACCAATAACACGGAAGAATCCTCCGGGATGACCGTTCCAGCCCAAGTGGCAAACGAAGAACCCAGCCCGACATTTAAGGCATCGGGGATATGGGCTGTGAACGCTTCGGCTTGGCGGCAATCAACGATGATCGCACCCTCCTGATGTTGTCGGTCAAATTGATTGGGCGTCAAGGCAGGCGGTTCGGGAAGTGAGCCCAGAATGGGAGGTCCTTCAGTATTAATTTTCCGCATTCTGGGCCAATAGGGAGGAACACCAGGGAGATGTTTCAAGTCGAGACACTGTTTGACAAAGTGATCTTTGTGATCCAGTTTGGCGAGCACTGGATTCATCCGGCGTTCATATCCAATCGTCGTGGAGAGCCTGCTCCCGATATTCCCCCCACACAGGGAGCCGCTCACATGGGTTGGGTAGACTTCCACAAAATCAGGAAGTGTGAGAATTTTTTCCTGAAGCATGCGGCACATGACTTCGGCATGTCGTGAGGCTTCCTCCGGTCCTCCCAAAAGATCCGGCCTTGCCACATCTCCCACCAGCAAGGCTCCTCCCGATAATAGCAACACCGGATCCTCGCCTCGGGAGCGGTCGGTTACCAATACACTAATATGTTCAGGGGTGTGCCCAGGCGTGTGGAGAATTTGAAACTCAACCTCGCCCATGCTTAACCGTTCTCCATCGGCCATAGGACGCGCCTCATACCCGAGTGCGGCATGTTGACCCGCCAGACATTGTACGTTAATACGGTCGGCCAACTCACAGATTCCTGTGACATAGTCATTATGCTGGTGTGTTTCCAGGGCATACGCGATGCTCATCCCCTGGTGACGGGCTTCCTCAAGGTACGGATTGATATCCCGGCGAATATCCAGAACGAAGGCTTCGCCGGTTTCTTCCGAACCGATGAAATAGGAGGCATGCCCCAGACTGTCCAAATGAAATTGTTTGATAATCATGGCATGATTTTTCGCATCAGGGTTATGAGAAAATATGTCATTTCTCAGTATGAAGAATTATGTCCTGCTGCTTCAAAAGCTCGGGTCACCCCGGGAACATTCGCGACGTCCGCATCTTCGGACATTTCAGGGATATCCCGATAATCTCCCCGCAACGCTTTTAAGGCATGCCGTTCCTGTTGAATTTCATTGCTGGTGCGTATCCCCATACGCCGGAACACGGGCACCGGCGGACACCAGCCTTGAACGGCATGCTGCAATAGAAAGCCGGTCACGGCCACAGGAAACAAAAACCAACGTCGGTTCACAATTGCGCCCAATGCAAGGCCCAAGAGGGAAAAAGATGCGGCATTCGCTTCGAGAACGCGCTCGATATCCCATTCTTCATCCAGTTCTCTTAGACGGCGATCGATCGCCGGGCGACCGGCGCACGCGTATAACATCACATTATTTTTGGTGCGAGTATGAATTTCCTCATTAATTAGCGGGTCGGTATTTTCCTCAACTCGTGTGGCAGTTGGTGGAATGTTCATCAGAATACCTCCAAGGTTAACTATTTATTATTAGCAAAGTGAAGTCCTGTTCTCCCCTCTCCAGATACGTAGTCAATATTCGAACCAAGGTCATTGCACAACTGTTATAAACCCTGGAAGTCGGCCACCAGAACAGGGCATACTCGATTGTATATGTCCAGGCCCTTACTCCCATTTGACAGAGGGGATTACTCCTTTTCGGTCAGGTATAGGAACCCCCTCCTTGATGCGATGAAGTGATTTCGATCCTCTTTACGCTAGGAGCTATCTGATGCGTCTTCTCTCACCCCCTGCCATCAACTCAGAATTTTTTGATGGGACAATGCAGATCGGGGCCTCAAAAACGTTTCTGACTTCCGGAATGCCTATTCTATTTACTTCTTATGAAGGCTGCCCTCATGCAACTGATCCGGCAACTTGAGGTTGTCTAATTTTTCTTTCGTCATGGGTTGCCGGGTGGCAGGATCCACCGCCATTTCCGGATCGACCACCGGGGGAGTGACGACCGCATCCGGATCGGCGGGCACTTCGGGATGGATCACCATTTCGGGATCATGAACCGGGGGAGCAATTCCGGATGGTAATTGTTCAGGATCCATTTCTTCGCCCTCCCGGCCTGGATCAATGGTTTGTTCCATGTTGCCCTTCTGAAGAGATTGAGCTCCCGGACTGTCCGGAATACGTTCAGACGAAAATCCCCTTCCTGAGGATACGATCAGAAAAAAACCTAAACCCAGTATGCTCATCCCAATAAGTCTGTAGCGCATAACAACCCTCTTGGTGTTGGTTAACATGTAGGGACCCAGTTCCCTTCCCCCCACAACGCCTAACATCTATTTACTTATCCTTCCTCCCCTATGGTCTCTCGAAACCGGATAAAAAACATCTGGGAAGAACCCTGGGATTGAAACTTTTCTGGCAAAAAGATGCCTTGTCTACCCAGGGGAGAAAGATGGGAGTTCCAGGGTTTTCTCCAGGCACTTTTTTTCTTGATTTCCCTACAATGAAGTTCAATACACAATTTAAAAACTACAAAGGCATAAAATTAAACATCTCACCAAAAGAAAGCCATCATGAATATCAAACCAAAAATAAGAGACATCGCCGGTCTGATTTTAGCTATTGGCCTGGCGGGAGGGAGCACGAACTGGGTCATCAATCAAACCGCCGATGATAATTCGGGGAAGGAAATGGAAGTGATCAGAGCATTATTGCTGGTGCAGAATCCCGGTGAAATTTCATATGTATCCTTTCCAATGGCAAAACAGTTGGAATCAAGCTCGAAAATCATCCGCTTCCCTGATGAAAGGGCTTACCCGCAAACGAAATAAAGAGATGACCGGTCGTCCCGATTCTATGAACATCCCAGCGGCGACTTTAACAAAAAGGAGAGTTTCACCAATGAACACAACACGCAGAAACAGTGGCATGCTCGGACTGGCTTTAGCCTTTGCTCTGACAGGAGGAGGTCTATCATTGGCCATAAGCGAATCCGGAGGATCGGCCCATCCAGCCAAAGAACTCCTTCTCAATGCCAACACCCTTATTGGCAATACCGTCATTGACAACGCGGGTAAAGAACTTGGAACGGTCAAAGATTTACTGATTGATCAAACGACGGGCCAGATATCCTATATTGTTCTCTCCTATGGCGGCACATTCGGGGGAACACTGGGAATCGGATCAGAAAATTTTTCTATCCCCTGGTCAGAAGTCAAGCTCACCAAACAGGATGAAAAAATGATGGTTCAGGTCGCCGAAGCGCCTATTGGCGAAAAAACCACCTCAAAAGAACACCTATCAGGTCACAATCAACAAGTTGCCGCAATCCAGACCAAGGACTTCAATCCTGCCACCGTCGAAACATTACAAGGAACTGTGGAAAATGTGGACAATGACCTCTTTGAATCCGGAGTCACCGCGACCGATAGCGTGATAGTTTTGGATATGAAAACCTCATCCGGCACAGAACGCGTGCGGGTGGCACCTGATAATTATCTTAAAGAACAGGGAGTCGAGGTCAAGGAAGGGGATAACGTTGAAGTGACCGGTTCACGTATTATGAAAGAGGGGGAAAGTTTGATCATCGCATCCAAAATTGTTCTGAAAAGAAACGGAAAGGTTTTGGCCGTGCGCCAGGATGACGGCTCTCCTAACTGGAATAGAGATACGGGCGTCCATAGCAAGAGTAAATCCGGAAACGAATAATAATTTCCTACATTATGGGTAGGCGGGAAAAAGTACCTGTGCTTTTTCCCGCTTGGGGTTCTTCCTTCATTTCAATACTTCTTACCTTGCCTCTTTTTTTCTGACCTATCCCCTTATATTTTTCAATCCATGGTATCGGGTTTGTGAAATTTTATACGAAAACGTCCTGGACTAGGGTTTTTCACAGTTTTGTTCGGAAACAGACCCTGATAAATAAACCAATAAAATATCATTATCCACGAGAACGGGATTCCAACATGTCACCAAAAAACTCATTTACTAGAGTATCACGTACACGCCAACCCCCCTCTCAAAAAATCCGGTACGCGGTCGTGGGATTAGGATATATCGCACAAGTCGCCGTGCTCCCGGCATTTGCCCATGCGAAAAAAAACTCGGAATTAGCGGCATTCATCTCCGATGACCCCAGAAAATTGAAGCAATTAGGAAGGAAGTATGGCGTCAACGGTCTCTATTCGTATGACCAATACGAAGAATGTCTGGAACGGGAAGAGATTGATGCCGTGTATATCGCGCTTCCCAACCATTTACATTGCGAATTTACCGTGAGGGCTGCGAAGAAGGGAGTTCATGTGTTGTGTGAAAAGCCCATGGCCTTATCAGTCAGGGAATGTGAAACCATGATTCGCACAGCGGACCATCATGGCATCAAATTGATGGTGGCCTATCGGCTTCATTTCGAAGAGGCCAATCTTCGGGCAATACAAATGGTGCAATCAGGGAAAATCGGCAATCCGCGCTATTTTCAATCGGCTTTCAGTCTCCCCGTCAAAGACAAACAGAATATCCGGTTACGGGAAGCAACCGGCGGGGGCACGCTTTGGGATATCGGCATTTATTGCCTGAATGCCTCCCGGAATCTTTTTCATGCGGAACCTATCGACGTGTTTGCCACCACCGCCGGACGGGGAAGCGGCCGATTCAAGGAAGTCGAAGAAATGAGCGCGGTCACGCTCCGATTTCCTGATGATCGGTTGGCCTCGTTTATCTGCAGTTTCGGCGCCGCCGACGTTTCAGAGTTTCGGATTGTGGGTACGAAGGGACAACTGAGAGTGACATCGGCCTACGAATATGTCGAACCCATTACTCATTTCTTGACAGTAAACGGGAAAGAGAAAAAGCAAACGTTCTCCAAACGGGATCAATTTGCTCCTCAACTCTTAAAATTTTCTGATGCCATTTTGAACGATACCGTTCCCGAACCGGCAGGCGACGAGGGCCTCCATGATGTCCGCATTATTGACGCACTGTACCGTTCAGCAAAAAATGGTCGGCCTGTCTCCCTCAAGAAAATTCAACGAAAGCGGCGGCCGACGATCCGACAACACCTTCGCCGCCCACCGGTTAACAAGCCGAAACTTATTCATGCACAAAGTCCATCGGGCTAATCATCCACGGAAAAAGTGCATGGAATGAAAATTCATCCACGATTATGATTGAAAGGAAATGTAGACATGAATGAACAACTGGATAACGCACAGTCCAAGGGATCCCATCGGTCCCGACAGGTGTTCACCGCCCTCCCGTCTTATCTTATTGAGGCTGAATTAGATAGGGAATGGGAGCGCCGACATCGTCAAGGATATGCCGAAAATCCTCCGGTGTCTTCACCCAAGGAAGAATTCGGATCATGAGTCCGTCGATGGGAGCCAGGCGGTGGGCCATAGCGGAAGGTTATATTCCGGCGGGAAGTACCGGTCCGGAACCCCAAATGACCAGTCATGAAACCGCCTGTCTGCTTAACATATCCAACGACCCTGCGCATGTTCGAATCACCATTTTTTATTCGGATCGGGATCCCGTAGGACCCTATAACATTACGGTCCCCCCACGACGAACACGACATATCCGATTGAATGATTTGGAAGATCCTGAACCCATACCCAGGGATACAGATTTCGCAAGCGTGTTTGAGTCCGATGTGCCAATCGTGGTGCAACATACCAGGCTGGATTCCCGGCAGGCCGAGAATGCTCTCCTGTCTACTATCGCGTATACGGACCATCAGTAACGCATTCAAAGCGCCGCCCCATCTCCCGTCTGGTTCAAACTGGAAAAAACATTAAGAGGAACATCAGACATGACAAAAACCGCCGCGGACGTGTTGATTGAGAAGCTTCAAAACTGGGGGGTAGAAGTCATATTCGGTATTCCCGGAGACGGGATTAATGGCCTTATGGAATCTTTGCGTCAACGTCAAGATGTCATTAGGTTCGTACAGGTGCGCCACGAAGAATCAGCGGCCTGGATGGCATGCGGGTATGCCAAATACACGGGAAGGCTGGGTGTGTGCCTGGCCACTTCAGGTCCCGGGGGGCTTCATCTCCTGAATGGGCTATACGATGCCAAAATGGAAAAGCAACCGGTTTTAGCCATCACCGGCCATCATTTTCACGATTTGATCGATACGCATGCCCAGCAGGATGTGAATCTCACCAGAGTTTTTGAAGATGTCGCGGTCTATAACACGCGGGTGATGAGCGCAACGCATGTGGAGAATGTCACAGATTTAGCCTGTCGGACGGCTTTAAGTTATCGTGGGGTGGCTCACATTAATTTTCCGGTTGATCTTCAGGAATCCAAAGCAGACAAAGGCTATTCCAAACGGAATATTCCTCATCATTCGATGGCAGTTTTTTCCCGTGACGCTCGCTTGCCCAATCAATCCGACCTGCATCAGGCTGCGGATGTGCTGAACGCCGGAAGACGGATTGCCATGATGGCCGGGGCCGGGGCTCTTGGTGCCACGGATGAGTTGGAAACAATTGCAGAATTGCTGGGAGCACCCATCATCAAACCCTTACTCGGGAAAGCGTCGGTGCCTGACGACAGTCCCTACACCACTGGCGGGATCGGTTTATTAGGAACGACGCCTTCACAGGAGGCATTGGAAGACTGCGACACGCTCTTCCTCATCGGAACCTCATTTCCCTATATGGAATTTTACCCGAAGCCCGGGCAGGCCCGAACCGTCCAAATCGATCTTGATCCGTCGCGCATCGGACTCCGATACCCCGTTGAGGTGGGGTTGGTGGGTGATTGCCAAAAAACACTTCAACAGTTACTGCCATTGTTGCAACGGAATACACACCGGAAATTTTTGGAACGCGCACAAACGGCGATGGCCAAATGGCGGTCATTGATGGAAGAACGGGGAACCAGAGCGGACAAGCCCATGAAGCCCCAGGTTGTGGCGTGGGAACTCGGCAAACGCCTTTCCGACCACGCCATCGTTTCCTGTGATTCGGGCACCATCACGACCTGGTGGGCCAGACAAATTCCTGCCAAACGAGGGCAGAAGCACACGGTATCGGGCACGCTGGCCTCGATGGCGTGCGGATTACCCTACGCGATTGCCGCCCAAATCGCCTATCCGGATCGTCAATGTATCGCCTTTGTCGGGGATGGGGGATTTTCCATGCTCATGGCTGAGTTCGCCACCTGTGTGAAATACCAATTGCCCGTGAAAGTGGTCGTCATCAAAAACAATACACTCGGCCAGATTAAATGGGAACAGATGGTGTTTCTGGGAAACCCTGAATATGGCTGCGAACTGCACCCCATCGATTTTGCTCTCGTCGCCAAGGCATGCGGAGGAACCGGATTGACCGTCAACGATCCTGCGGAATGTGGTTCGATCATTGAACAGGCCTTACAAACGGCAGGGCCGGTATTGGTGCAAGCCATCGTGGATCCGTTTGAACCTCCGATGCCAGCCAATATCACCATGAATCAGGCCACCAAGTTCGCGGAGTCCCTGGCCAGAGGCCAACCCAATCGGATGAAAATCGCCATGACCGCCCTTTCGGATCGTGTGCGGGAACTCATCTAGATAGGGACTGATACCCGATACAAGGCTGGCATGGGAAAGACCATTCAATGGCATTGGCGTTTTCATCCGCCATCTGAGAAATGTGAGGGTCGTGATTTCGGACAATCCCCGGATCACGCGGAGAACACCGGGTGTCAACCACCATAGAAATGGAGGCGATCTATGTTCACAATCGGGTTCATCATGTTATTTATTGCAGGATTACTCGCCCTACTGGGTTTCGGGATTCTCACTTCTCCAGTAGTCGGTCCCGTACGGGTCGCGTTTTATTTCGTCTTGATTTTGTCACTGGTCACATTATTTTATGGGGTCGTCCAGCAGGAAGCCCATGTGAATCCCCGAGTTCCAACCCAGGAACAGAATTAACTGGAAAACCAAAGGGAGATTGAGTGAGAACCTGATAAACCGAGAGGATCATTTCCAAAAACTTTTGGCGGGCCATGACTGTTCTAAAGCAGTTTGGACCAGAACAGGAGAACACTATGCCCGCCCATTTCCGGACCACCCCTATCCCGAAATATGCCAAAGTTATAACTATAATTGACTTCGATTTGTGAACCCCATGGAGCTCCGCTGACCACCCCTCCTCCCACCGCTGGCAGCATATCCACTTCGTTATGAATGGACCCATCATTTCGAAAACGGGGTCGTTCAATCGCAGACCATGTGCCACGAATATAGGGATACAGAAAAAACAAGGCTTCATACCGGTAGGTGAGATTAGCAATCCCATACTTGCGTGGAAACAGTTCATTAAAGGCCAATCCCGGAATAAGAGGGCGGGACAGCGCTTCCCATTCATTTCCAGTGGGCCGCCCCGGCAACCGGAAGGTGGAGAACCGATCCAGGTCTTTTCCGATCCCGCCATACATCGTGACAATCAAGCGGTGTCGTTCCGTTGGCGCAAAAGGCACCTTTCCAGCGAGGGCGGCGTACACGCTCGCCAACATAAATGTCTTTTCATCATTGCCGAGCGCCAGCGCATCAAACCCGGGGCCTCCCCACTGACGCCAATGGGCACGATGTCCATACAGGGCATCTCCTCCCAAGGCCCATCCTTGATGAAGTAATTCCAGAAGATTACGTTCCAGCTTATCCACTCGAAGGCGTGCATGAACCCGCCCCTCATAGGTGTTGTGAGGTACCGAAAAAGTATCTGCCGTGTTTGAAGTTCGATCAAACCACCGGTACCCGGGTTCATACGTTAACGAAAATTCCAACACGTTATCCTGATGCCAGGGATAGAGGGACGTGCGATAGCCGATACCGATTCCCGCAAAAACATGATTCCACTCCAGGTCGACCTGCCGGATTCGTTGCCCCTCGACATATTCTGACCGGCCAAAAGGAATGATGACATTTTCTAATGTCAGGGCCGCGAACCAGGGACTGGTAGGGGTCAGGCCACGCTGGTACTGAACGTCATTCACCGCTCCGGAAAATGTTCCCCGGAACCGCTGGTTGTCATCTGTCCAATTTCGCCAGATAAACAGCGCGCCTAAGGGAAGAATTTCCAGTCTGCTTGGCCCGTCGGGGATCCAGGTCACGCCGAGGTTGATTGCCGTCACATGCCGGCGATCCCGTGAGGGAATGTGAATGTCTTTTCCCAGAATTTCTGTATCATAGGGTTGTCCGGCAAGCGGAGTATCATGTGCCTCACCCAAGGTTGTATGAGCGGGAATCATGATCAGACAAACCGCCAAGGCGAACATGGAGACATGAATTTGTGTTTGGAATAAACGGTCCCGCCATCGTGGTCGCCAGAGAACATCCCGGTGGGCAGGGATCGGGAGAAGGCATTCGGTGAACCGACACATCATAGGGGAATCAAGGAATCTAAGAAGGAGCCGGAAGAGATTTTTGCGTTACAAGTTTGGAATGAGCATAGGTCAACATAATCGTGAGGAAGGCCCCGATCACTGCCACTGTCATATCTTTTTGGGCATCCCATTCGTCGCCCTGTGTTCCCAGGTAGGCTTCCCCCAATTCCGGACTGACGAGAAGTGCGACCCACGATTCAAGAATTTCAAAGAATCCACTGAGGGCCAATATTCCGCTAATAGGCAGATAATAAGCCCAGAATCCTTGGACCTGCACCCGGCGCAGAAATAATTCCCTCAACGGATACGCCAGAAGCAACCCGAATGAAAAGTGCGCAATCCGGTCAAAATGATTGCGATCAAGTCCCAACATGTCTTGAATCCAAAAGCCCAGGGGAACCTTTGAATACGTGTAATGAGCTCCCACCGCATGAAGAGTCAAAAATACGGTGAGTAACAGATAAGAAAGGTCCGACAAGGGGAATTCCCGGTAGATCGCGATGAGGACAATAACTAGACCAATGGCCAATATATTTTCGAGAAACCAATCATGGCGGTCGATCGGCTCTATGGCGAGAAATATCCACCACACCACATACCAGGCAATGAGGCCGTGAAGGAAAAACCGGTCTTTAAACGGTTTCTGATTAATGGCGTTCGCCGCAGTGGTTAGACGCATGAGGAAGTTCCACCGGTCTTTCTTGAAATGTGAAACGAGATCCCGACAATTTCCGTGTGCCTATCATGATGACTAGCCAGATCAGTGCGCCGTATAACGTCGCAGCCATATCCTTCTGCGCATCCCAGATATCTCCCTGGGCGCCGAGATAGGCCAGACCCGATTCCGGATGGACAATTCTGGTCACCCACGATTCCAGGATTTCCCACAGCCCCCCCAGCCCCACAAGGGTAAGCAGGACAAATCCTGCGCGGATCCTTGCGGAGATCCCTGAAATTCTTTCGAAGAGTTCGAACAGGGGTTGGGCAAAGAGCAAGCCGAAACAAAAATGGACGATGCGGTCAAAATGGTTTCGGGGCAATTCAAACATCGCCTCCAGCCAGAGACCAAAAGGCACCTGAGCATAGGTGTAGTGGGAGCCGATCGTATGCAAGGTGAGAAACACCGCAAAGAGCACATACGAGACGCCTGAAAAAGGTAGTTGCCGATATGTGATAGTTAACAGACCAACGAAAAGAAGAGGAAGGATATTGGCAAAGGCCCAACTTTGTGGATCATAAGGAGCCACCCCCATGAACACAAAGAATGCGACATACCACAACAATAGACCCAGCATAATCACATGCTTCAAGCTAATCCTCCCTGAACATGATGTGAGCAAGTCATCCCCGAAAGCTATCATATTCTCTCTCATGGATTTGGGTATGACAAGTCAAAGGGAGAGAACCATTTAAAGAAATTAGCCTCAAAAACATGGAGAAACCCTTTATCGAAGTGACCGGATATCGGCATTTGAACTCGCACTCAGAATGCCCATGCTCAATTGAGGGATCCATTCCTCTATCGCGTTGGAGAGGCTGTTGGCGGTCTGGAAGAGGATCCTTCCGCCTTCGCCGGAGTGCCTTTCATGAACCGATTGCATCCACTGTTGCCGGACACCAGCAATTGGTAGGATTGCAGATTTTCATCAATACACAGTCCCATCGTGGCATCTCCAATCTTTGATGAAGGTTCGATTTGCCACCATTGACAACTCTTACATAATCCCCATTGATCTGCCATTTTCGCTCTCCCCTTTTAGAGTGATTCATAATGATGATGGATCGAGAGGCGGACGTTTCGTTCCACTGTTTGCCCTTCAGAAATTCTGTCTTTGGATTGAACAACTATCCAATCATTCCGCCATTGCTTCATGAAATAACCACACGACACGCCTAGCTGTTGTGTAACTAAATCACAGACCGGCCTTCTAGCGGTACGGACGAGTCCCGGCCGTTGACGTTATAAATGTCCAGTTATTGTTGGGGTACGATGCCGCAGAACAAAATGCAGAAATTTCACTCTTCATCAGGTGGTGGGGTGAATGGCTATTGTAAATAAGAAAGATGCCCATTCAGGACACCATTCCCTTCATTGCCCTTGGGCCTCAAGTCGGATGGGCCTTGTTCCAGGGCCATTTACCCGACCGTCTCTGACGACCTTGAACAGAAAGTCCACACCGGCAACCCGTCAGGATCGTGAAACCATATGGACATATGCGGTGATCCTGGTGACTCAGGGCCAATTTCGTTGCCAGGATCCTCCACCTTGACCTTGTGCTCCTTCAGGTGTTTAAGCGCATTTCGCGGTGTGGTCATGTTTGGCAGATGGGATGACCTGTGCCCTATTGTATTGGGTGAGGACTTGCCTTTTGACAAGGCGATCGTCACGTGGTCGTTGCCGACAACCCCACCGTCCTGGAATTCGAACTCCTTGCGCAATCCCAGGGTTCTCATGAACCCTTTTGCGCTACGCCTGGAGTCATGGACAGCTAATCCGAAATTTCCGACCGGGCCAATAGTGAACGGGATGGTTTTAGGTGTCATTATGTAAAACCCATGAATGGTGGCGCATTTCTACTGCCGTATGCTCAGGCTCCTCTCTCCGTCAACCCGAATCAAATCGACTCTCTTGATCTGGTCTCGCTTGACCTGCGGGATTCAGTGCGGATGCTAACGTATGCGGTTACGCCACCGTTGTCCCACCTCTGCCATAGGGGCGGGTAATGATTTTAAGGAAATGCCCGTTCGGATCGTCAAAAGATAGTCGGCGTCCCTCATCCCACGTATTGATGGGGTTCAGTTCGTCGCGGTGGGGATTAGCCCGGTAGGGTAACCCTCGTTCATGGATTCGCTCGAAGACCGGGTCACATTCGATCTAGCGTACATGGAAAGCATAATGCTGAGGAATGATTGCGCCGTCGGCATCGAGAAATCCAACGAAGTCCCTCCACCCGTACCACCGAAAACGGCCCCCATGAGCTATGGAGTCGGGAGACCAAGGACATCAGTCAAAGCCAATGCCGAAATCTCTTTGTCCTCCGCAGTGACAATGGTGTGGTTCAGTTTGACGGCCATGGTCTTTGTCCTCTTTGTCCTTATGTTTTAAAACTCCACGCCCTCTCCATAAACTGCCGGCTGATCCGGCATTCCAGATGAGACAGATGGTTGACCAGGACGGTTTGGTCAAATTTTCCCTACAAGGTCCAATCCCGGCTTTAACGTTTTATCACCCGGTTTCCAATTGGCCGGACAGACTTCTCCTTTTCCTTCCCTGACGTGGACTGCCGCTTGAAGTTTTCTCAGAAATTCCCGGGCGTTTCGTCCAATGCTGTTATCATGGATTTCTCCTACTTTCAAAACCCCGTCCGGATCGACAAGAAAACTCCCACGTAACGAAACTCCCTCCTCCTCCAGATAGGTTCCGAATTCCCGGCTGAGCCTGCCTGTGGGATCGGCCACCATCGGAAACCGGATATCCTGAACGGCGGGTGAGGTATCGTGCCAGGCCTTGTGCACAAAAACCGAATCGGTACTAACTCCCCATACTTCCGCTCCGAGCTTCTGGAATTCCGGATAGAGCTCGCCCATTTCCTGCAATTCCGTCGGACAGATGAATGTAAAATCACCCGGATAGAACATCAAGACGAGCCACTGTCCGCGATAATCCGCCAGACGGAGAGACCGAATTTGGTCTCTGTGAAACGCCTGATACGTGCCATCCGGAATCGTTTGCCCGATTTGTCTCATCATTCGACGCTGCCTCCTTCATTTTTGTCTATTGCAATTATTTACCTGAGATGGCCATACCTGCCGGAGCATCTTTAATTGTCCCAAGCATTGAGTAGGGAAATATCATACCCCTGCAGGGTAGTTAGCCTAACTGCCATGAACCCTTGAAACCCAAGATTATTGCCGGACAGTGCCAGGGTTGACAAGATCAAAGATTTTCGAAAGTG
This sequence comes from Nitrospiraceae bacterium, assembly GCA_003523945.1. Taxonomy (GTDB): domain Bacteria; phylum Nitrospirota; class Nitrospiria; order Nitrospirales; family UBA8639; genus Nitrospira_E. Next base: position 28,928 of record DOFS01000098.1, read on the forward strand.
AAGAAGAGAACGTGGTGACATCTGCAGTTGGCTGACCTTCCTCCTAGCATGACTCAGGTGGATCAACAGGCTTTACCCTCATCGATTTACCTCAATCCCGGTCAGAGGATTCTTCACCCTCCTCCCCACCCAGAGTCAAGGCCCTTCTGTTATCCCATGTAATGCTTCACCAGCTTTCGTAAGCCCGACCCAGGGACATCTCGTCCTCAACCCAGGGTATTTTACAGTGTTGGGATCTCTCTCTATCACCCTATCCTGATACGCAGGATATTTAGGATTTGTCTGGCTTATTTATTCAAACATCTAGCTTTTGTGAGGAGAAAACCTTATGCCCAAAAAACCAACTCCCAAACCCGCCACGACCGAACGCAAAACCGCCAAATACGCAGATCAGACAGTGAGCACCGGCGCGGGAGGGGAAACGCACCAGATGGATGGGAAAAATACTCCGGTATTAACGACGCAACAAGGTATTCCCGTCGCCGATGACCAGAATTCACTCAAGGCCGGTTCCCGCGGACCGACACTTTTAGAGGATTTTCACTTTCGAGAGAAGATTTTCCATTTTGACCACGAACGGATCCCCGAACGGGTCGTTCATGCCCGGGGATTCGGGGCCCATGGATACTTCGAGAATTATGCGTCACTTGCAGATATTACCAAAGCCGACCTCTTCCAACGAGCAAAGGATAAAACACCTGCGTTTGTGCGCTTTTCAACAGTAGCAGGCAATAAAGGCTCAGCAGATTTGGCGCGTGACGTCCGGGGATTTGCCGTCAAGCTGTATACCAAAGAAGGTAACTGGGATCTGGTGGGAAACAATATGCCTGTATTCTTTATTCAGGACGCAATGAAATTTCCCGATCTCGTCCACGCTGCCAAGCAGGAACCGGATCGTGGATTTCCCCAGGCGCAAACCGCGCATGATAACTTTTGGGATTTTATTTCTCTGACGCCGGAAAGTATGCATATGGTCATGTGGATCATGTCCGACCGGGCCATTCCCCGCTCCTTTCGATTTATGGAAGGGTTTGGCGTTCACACATTCCGGCTCATCAATGGTCAGGGACAATCCACGTTCGTGAAATTTCACTGGAAACCAAAACTCGGGATGCAATCCGTGGTCTGGAATGAAGCCGTGAAGATTAACGGAGCGGACCCGGATTTCCACCGTCGTGATCTATGGAATGCCATTCAACAGGGTGATTATCCTGAATGGGAACTGGGTCTTCAGCTTTTTGATGACGAATTTGCCCGACAGTTCGATTTTGATGTGTTGGATGCCACCAAAATTATTCCAGAAGAGATTCTTCCAATCCGTCGGGTCGGTCGGCTCGTCCTGGATCGCTGTGTCGACAATTTTTTTGCCGAGACCGAACAGGTCGCGTTTTGTACACAGAACATTGTGCCTGGCATTGATTTCTCAAACGATCCGCTTCTGCAGGGGCGGAACTTTTCCTACCTGGATACTCAGCTCAAGCGACTTGGCAGTCCGAATTTCACCCATATCCCCATTAATGCGCCCAAATGTCCGTTCAGTCATTTTCAGCAGGACGGGCACATGGCCATGCATAATCCGCAAGGACGAGCTAACTATGAACCGAATTCATGGCCCGGTGAGGCTGGAGGTCCACGGGAATCGCCGGAGAAAGGGTTTACGTCCTTTCCGGCGCAGGAGGAAGGCCCCAAAGTCCGCCTTCGCTCTGAGACCTTTGCCGATCACTACAGTCAGGCCCGTCAATTTTATATTAGTCAGACAGAGGTGGAACAAACACATATCGCCAACGCCTTAGTTTTTGAACTCAGTAAAGTTGAACGGCCGGAAATACGCACTCGTATGGTTTCTCATTTGCTGAATATCCATCAGGATTTGGCCAAACAAGTCGCTTTAGGGTTGCGTATCCAGCAGATGCCTAAGCCCGCCGACGCGGCAAAACCGACACGGGAGGATCTTGACCGGTCTCCCGCGCTCAGCATTCTTCTCAATAGTCCGGGTACCTTTAAAGGCCGTAAGCTTGGCGTGCTCATTACCGACGGAGTCGATATGAAATTACTTAAATCCCTTAAGGCCGCGGTGAAAACGGAAGGTGCCATTATGGAGATCGTCGCTCCCGGCGTCGGCGGGGTTGAAGCCAATGACGGGTCCCTCATTGAAGCCGCCCAAAAGGTCGATGGAGGCCCATCTGTGCTGTATGACGCGGTGGCCCTGTTACCGTCCGAGGAAGGGGCCAGGGCCTTGGCCCAGGATCCCGCCGCCAGGGATTTTGTGGCCGATGCTTTCGCTCATATGAAATTTATCGGGTATGTGGAGGCTGCCACTCCCCTGTTTCAGAAGGCGGGGGTGAACGAACACCTGGACGGGGGATTTATGGCGCTTGATGGAGGGAAGGGATCATCGCAATTTCTTGCGGCATGCCGAAAGCTTCGTTTCTGGGATCGTGCGGCCGCATCATGATGTTCAAGAACCCCTGCGCCATCGAATAAAATTGGATTGGCGACAAGAATCCACGCTGGGAATTAGATACAACAATCATCCTCACCTGCCAGACGATGGGGAGAGCGCCGGCAATCATGCCATCCCTCTAAGGGGAAAGGGGGGTCAGCCACTTATTGGCTGACTCCCATCCCCAGCTCTTCTTTCGGCGTCGGGTCCCATTCCGCTACCCTTCCCACTGCGAGAGATAGGCAGGACCCCCCCTTTCCCTTTCTTATCACCCGGGAAAAATGCCATGAGATATTTGGGACTGGCCACAGATTATGACGGAACCCTGGCTCTCCATGGCCGGGTTCATGAACCGACCATTCTGGCCCTCCAAAAACTGTTGACCACGAACCGGAAACTTTTCCTGGTCACCGGCCGCGAGCTGGAGGATTTGGTGAAGGTGTTTCCACATCCGCATCTGTTTGAATGGATCGTGGCAGAGAATGGCCTTCTGCTCCATCAGCCCTCATCGGGGGAAACGGTGCAACTGGCGATTCCGCCGTCGGAAGCATTCATTAAACATCTGCGTACCAGGGGAATCCCAATCTCTGTCGGCCGGAATATTGTGTCAACCGTGAGGCCGCACGAAATCCCCGCATTGGAGGTCATTCAGGATCTCGGCCTGGATATCCAGCTGATTTTCAACAAAGAAGCCGTCATGATGTTGCCGACCGGTTTCAGCAAGGCCACAGGTCTTCTGGAAGCACTTCTCAGAACAGGAATTTCTCCACACAATATGGCCGGCATTGGAGATGCGGAGAATGACTTGGCGTTTTTGGGAGTGGTGGAATGCGCGGGAGCTGTCGGCAATGCCCTACCCGCCGTTAAAGAACATGCCGATATCGTGACTGACGGAGAACAGGGAGATGGTGTGGTGGAATTCATCGAACAACTTTTGGCCCTTGATTCGGATTCACTCGACCCGAGCCTTGACCGGTAGCATTAAAACAGCCCCCGCCGAATTGCAGGCATTCACTCGTTCGAAGCGTGAAGCGTTAGCAGCCTGTTTATACGAAACCCTCGGGTCCAAAGAGGCTTTGTATTGGAATCGCCTTGGCAGGACTGACCAGATTCGTTTCGAGGTCATGCCTCACCGAAGTGAGCGGAATCGTTATGGCCGGAAGTATGGTGAAAGAATATTGGGCGCTGAACGCAGTTTTCATTTTCAAGGTCCGGATGGATAGCTCAAGCCTCAAGCGCAGCATCTTATGTTCTATCGACAATTGGCTGAAGGCAACGATAGCGACACATGGCTATTTCATGTGAATCACCAGGGTTATTCAACACGGGTAGGACTGCATTCAAGAAAAATTTTCTCGCCGCACAAATTCGGGAAATAGAAAAGAATGAGCCTTTGGGGCATTCCCAAAGTTGGGGTCAAATAAATTCCTCCATTGAACATTATTATGTTTTCCCCATTCGTTTTTACCTCCCCCTCCTACCCATTCAACTTCTTTTCGCAGAACAATCCCCCAAGCATGCTGCCTTTTCTCTCATGTGGCAGGATTCATGCTTCGTAAATTGCCCCCGCCTTTGACGAAGATTTTTCATCGTCTCGTTCACCGGTTCACAGGAACGGCATGAGATTTCAAAATCATTTCACCTGGACATATGGTTACACTCAATGAAGAATTTGTCCGTCCACATCATAGGCAAAGACAGGTACCATTACAGACAGTGGATGACAATAAGGCACGACGTCATTCTCGTTACCATCAACAACACAAAACTTCTCGCACGAAACGTTCTCGTGTTTCGTCGAGGCGGGAAGCAATCTTAATCATTTCATTTAGGAGGTCACGATTATGAACTACCACAACTCAAAATTTTCCGTTTCCACATTGTCCAGTTTGGTACTGGCAACCGGCATGATGTTCCTGCCAGGCACAGCGATGGCTGGACAGGGTATGGCCTCTCCGCCTGTGGGATCCGGTTCACAGGATTCCGTCCCGGATGTTCGGGCCAATACCAAATCCAGTCTGGACACACAATGGAACGATCAACTTCAGCAACAGTACGATCAGACCAAGCAAAGTCAGGATCAAGCAAAACAAAATAAGGACAGCATGCAAGAAGAAACATCCAATTCCCAAAGCGGAACGGATCGCGCCATGAGTTCAATTGGCAGCGGGTCGGCCCTGGATGCAGTCGATCGCTCGATGCCCGTTACTCCTAGACGGTAGAAAACATGGTCGGGCAGCCTGGCATTTTTCTATACCACCGGTTGCCGGCAAACTGACGAGAACCCCCGGCAACCGGCAATCAGGATTAAGGAGGAAACATGGTGACAACAACAACGAAACATTTCGGATGGCGAATAACCATGTTGTTCGTCTCTTGTCTCTCTCTTTTTATGTGGTATTTACCCGCGGGTGCAGAGAGTTCAAAGACCCCGGCCCAGTCCGGACACCCGCCCAGTGAGATAAATAGCGACAGCATCAAGCAGCATAATCAATATAACCTCCTTCCAGGCCATCGTATCATCACCGGAGTGGTGGAGGGTGTGGCAGCGGATCAGGCCAAAGTCAATTCCGGGGACACCGGAGACATTAGTCCAAGATATCTTTCCTTGGAACGGGCAAAGGATAAAGGATTCACACTGAAGGAAGGCGATAAGGTGACCATTGTCGTGAACGACAAGAATCACGTTGTTGATTATCATCTCGCAAACGGCGAAACCGAGAGTCACCACAAAGTGCTCAAGGGCAGACTTGCGCAACCCCTGAAGGTCGGACAGGAGCATGCGGTGATTAAAACCGAAGACGGCCAAGAACAATCGTTTCCGGTCCGCCCGCTGGCCAGAAGTGAAGTCGCGGCTATCCCTCTTGATACAGACGGACTGTTTCTCCTCGATGAAACCAACAAGATTTCGAGTGCTACCTTGACCAAAGATGTCAAGTCCGAAAACGATTGGGCCCGCTCTCCAGCCAAAAATGTTTACCGCCACATTGAAGGGGTGATCAAGGATAAGCCAAAGAAACATTCATTGACCATTCAAACACAGGATAAGGAATCAATTACTCTATCCGTCTGGGATTATTTGCAGGAAGAGATGACAGAGCTCTCCGGTGGCACCCCGGTGACGGTGTTGGTAGATCAGGATAATAAAGTGGTCGACATTGCCCATCTGCCGCAGAACAAGGAAGAGTGACCCGGATTGCTGCTTGTCCCGCACTTGAGGCAACATTGTCGGCTTTGGACCTATCGCAAAAGTTCCGAAAATTATGGGTGGGTCTTTCGCAAAACGAACCTTGCGCTATTTTAGGATTTCAACAGAGGTGGTGGGACCTTCAAACCAATTCAGATTCAATTCAAGGCGCACACCAACGACCAGGGCATTTCGCACTGCTGGGTCGGTCCCAGGGTTCATAATGTATTGCAGGTCAGGCTGTACCACAATTTCCTCACGGACATTGATGGTATAGCTCATTTCTACGGTAATTTCAGCGTTATCGACCGGGATTTCTGCCTTCTGTTGTGCTCGTTTAAAGTGGCTCCCGTTGAAGGCCGCTCCCACCCCTAACCCAATTTCGTCCGCATCGCGACCGGGAATAAGTCCCCGGTAGACCAGACCGGCGCCATAATATCGGGAAAGGCGATTCACGCGGGGATCAGACAACCCGGCACGAGCAAACAGCGTCAGACCCTGCTCCCGGTCCTCTGTTTCATGAAAGACAATCTGTTCAGCTAATCCATAGATCCCCCCGGTGGCATCTCGCTTCAGAGGATTGCCGGAAGGATCGACCTCGCTGAGATCACTCAGATCGGTCGTATACCCCCAGAGTCCTATGGCGTACTTTCCTTCATATTCCATCGGTGCAGCCCGCCCCACACGTTGAAAGACAAGACGAAGCGGGCGTTTCCTAATGATTTTCCGTGCATCTCTCCTTCGTTGGTCTCGCAAGTTATAAAACGCCAATTCCGTATTGATAAACACGCCGTCCTGTTTACGCAAAATGAGTTGAGTGCCGCCAGGGTCCTCGGGATTGCCGGGGACTCCATCCGCAACAACAGTACGTATCACCAATTCGTCGCTCAAGATGGCCTGGCCCCGAACGGCTAGCGTCGTCGTCGGAAATGTAGACGGACCATTCACTCCGCTTGTCGCGAATTCCGGTCCTGTTCCGAATGAACTGTTTAGAAAAAGCTCCGAAGACGACCGGATGACATCAAACTCAGACGTCACATCATATAGGCCCGCAAGTAACGAAAACCGCTCTTGCAGAAAATTCTGTTGATACCAGAATTCGTACAGTTTCCATGAGTTCGGCGCAGCGATGCTACTTACCGCCTGAAGATCACCCACATTCTGACTCGGATCATCCCCGTACACACCCAGTCCGTAAACGAAAAGAGTGGCGTCCGGCCAATCCAACAATTGTGCACCATCCAACGTGAGCAATAAATCCAGATCTCCCGCAATCGCCGCCTGTCGGCGAACCCCGCCTGAAACCGGAGACAAGATATCAATTGTATTGATTGTCTGGAAGATCACGCCATGATCATTCATGGTGGCTTGAAAGGATTCCCAACGATCAAGAATGGTCGTTTCATTCGATCCGGAAGAGTCTTCGGATCGAGCGAATGAAGGACTCATTGAAATAGAAACGAGCAGACACCCAATGACACAATTTGCTAATCGCCATCGTCTCTCCACGTCATAGCAGTGGGGAGGGACGGTATATCGGAATAATATTCCACTACTCACATCAACACACCATCTCTTCTAATGACGGAAATTCGAGTAAAAGGAGGTCTCGTCTAACAGAAGTTCAGATTGGGGTCGTGATGGACCAAGTGTTGGTCAAAGGTTAAAGAATATTGGGGAAAAAGCAGATGGACATATCATCAAATCCATCTGTGATTTTGTCACGGGACAGGGTCCTCCCGAGGTCATTAAGATGCCGGAAGGTGTACCACATATTCCGGCAGGTGCCCATTATCACATGGATATCAGCTGCAGGCAGATTTCAGAGTGAGAATGTCCCATCCAGGAGAAAGAGTTCTTTTTATATAATAAATGAAAATTTTCACGGTCGAAAAATTTTCAGCTTCCAGTGGGATCAGGAAAACTGGTGTACATTGGTCATTTCACATGAATAGCATTGATAACGGTAGCGACTCCCTTGACCCCCGCGGCGGCCTTTTCGGCTGCCTCCCGTTGGGACTCGGTTTCAACGAACCCTTCCAGAGTGACTACGCCCTGACGGACCTTGATATCAATGGGTGCGGCATTCAATCCGGGTTCTTGAACAAGTGCCACTTTAACCTGAGTCGCCAATTTCTCACTTTGTTCAGAAACACCAGCATCAGAACCAAGACGATTCCCGCATCCTGCTGTCGCGAGCGAAAAGACCAGAACCAGAAGACAGCATGTCAAACGCCGGCAAATTGATACGTCATAGTTTCGCCAGCCGATAAAGCCTGGGAAGGATAAGAGGAGTTTCATGAATTGCACCTTGGAAAAATGTTTGTTTCAGGTCGCAGATACTTTGATATTTGTCTGATAGCAGTATAACTCAATCAGGATTTTTGAAAACAATCAACCGGGGTCTTTTTTTCTAAATCTGCCTTTCATTCCCGACAACCCCTGAAGGAATGATTCCGTCCTTTAATTCGACCAATGATGAAAAGAGAAACAACACAGTCTCATTGGATTCGGCGGATTCTCATTTCGATTGCTGCTCTGTTTACCGTGATAGCCGTCCTTGTGATAGTAGGGCTATCTGTCATGAATTCTGAATGGGGGCTTGAGTTCGTTGAATCCAAGCTCACTGAATCTGTTGGTCAACAAGTGACGATCAATTCATTTAAGGTGGACCCTGGACGAATCATTCGCGTACAAATCGAAAAGGCCTCCGTCGCAAATCCCTCCTGGGCCTCAAACCCCTACCTGGCATCGGTGGAGACCCTAGACATGGGTATTGACGCCATAGAGCTCCTCGGTGGCGACCTGGTTCTCGAGCACCTGCAAGCCACCGCACCGGTGGTACACCTTGAACGGTCTGCGCAGGGCAAGGCCAATTGGGCCATGGAATCTGATGCACGTGATTCATCTCCCGATCATGTGACTGCCCAACCGGATAAAGAAGCATCCTCGCTCGATCTGCCACGCATTGAATCGCTGGCTATCACCGGTGGACAGCTGACCTATTTTGATCCTTCCAATGATATTTCGGTTGCCCTCTCGTTGAACTCCCGCAATTATGGAGATTTTACCCGACCAGGCCAGCTGATGGTTGATGGTGGCGGGCAACTTGTGGGGCAACCAGTGACATTCGGGGTTCTGGTAGGGCCAGCCCCAGGGCAAACTAGTTCAGAAGAGAATCCCTTCCAGGTGGCAGTCCAGTTTAACGGTATTCAGACCATGTTGCGCATTGAAGGAGAGGTTGATGCTCTCCTCTCGCCGGATACGGCCAATTTGAAATTCCGCTTAGAGGGTCAGAACCTCTCATTATGGAATCAGGTAGTTGAATTGGAGTTACCGGCCTTGCCCACCTACCGATTACACGGCCATCTCAAACTTGCAGACGACATATGGTCGATGGATCAAATACACACTCTTATCGGCGACAGCGATCTAACGGGTTCTCTCCAGGTTATTCCCGAGGCCAGTCCGCCCCGGTTTGAAGGAAATCTCTTTTCCAAGCGACTGGACCTGGCACAGCTGCAGGGCTATATGCCTGCACAGGAAGATTCCGAACCACTCGCGGTGAAAGCGGGTTCCCTTCTGAATCTCATTGCCAATGCTGCCTGGCAGATCGACCTCACGTACCGGGCCGACCTTATCGCCACCGACGCAGCGCCAATTCATCAGGTCACCACGACGATGAATCTCAAGGAGGGAAAATTTACCATTGCATCACTTTCCGGACTCATTGAGAAGACGAACATGCAGGTCAAGGCCCTGCTTTCCGCAGAGGACCAGCTGGCGGAAGGCAAGTTGAACGTCAAAATTGAACCAACGACCATGTCCCAGGCTTCAAATGCGGTCGACGCTCCCCGCTCGGGAACCAATGAGCTTCCAGGCGTCCCCGGCAATCTCGAAGGGGATATCGTCGTGAAGGTCCAAACATCTAGTCGATCCGGTACAACCATACCCTCATCCCGATTGGCTGACCGCGATAAACCAATCCATTTCGTAGAGCTGAGCACGCTGGCCATTGAGAATTTTGAAATCCGGTATACGGACCCTTCTTCCAATACCCGCATCCTAGCTCGCTTGGATGAAAAACATCCCCCGGGGCCCATGGGGTTCAAAGCTGACGGCACCTATCGTAACCAACCGGTGGAGGTGTCCTTAACAATTCCTTCACTCGAGTCCCTTCTCGGCACCCCTAACCAGGATGAATCTCAGAGGCACCTCTCAGCAGACCTCAAACTGGCTGACACCATAGCCTCGGTTTCTGGAACGGTTGGGCCCTCCTGGCCTCCCATGTGGATGGATCTTTCCTTTTCCGCGCGCAGTGACAAACCTGCCAAGATGGCCAATCTATTCGGAATGGAACTTCCGACAGTAAGCAGGCTGACGCTTGATGGCTCCCTCTCGAAACGGAGCCAAATTTGGAATCTCCATAAATTTAACGGGGTTGTCGGGAAGAGTGATCTATCCGGACAGGCCACAGTCGACACCGCTGACGGATTGCGCTTACAGGCCACGCTTCATTCGGATACGTTGGATGTGGCTTCACTGATGCCGCCGACCGGCAACGCCACACGGAAAGCTGAACCAGCCTCCTCGGGTCATAAGTCCACCCGGCAGGACCCAGTCCAACGTCGATCGGGAGAGAAACTCATCCCCCCCTGGCTGAGCAACCTCAAAGGGAACATCGCTTTACATGTCGAACGATTGATATTGCCAGGTATCGCCCTCAATCAGGTATCAGCCCGGACGACCATTGACGGGGGTCTGCTCGGCCTTTCGCCGCTTTCCATTGACTTAGGGGGAGGAACGATCAAGACAACGGCTGAATTAAACCTCGGCGAACCCTCATTGGCAGGGCATCTTCTCACCGACATTCAACAAGTGGATCTCGACGAAGCCCTGCAGTCCCTAGGGCGCGAGGCTCACGAGTTGGGCAAGGTGAACGGCCGTCTGGGATTCAGCCTTCCGCCTGCGGATCAAATCACTGAACATCCACTCACTACCGACGCCTTGCTTCAACGATTGCTCATCAACGAGGTGCGCCTTCGTTACGATGACCCTGCCTTGCAGGCCAAGACGGATTTACGCCTGACGGCGGATAGTGTCGCCTCAGGGATACAGGTTGCCGGGACAGTCGAATATCGCGAAAAACCGATAGAAGTGTCTGTGTCCACAGGTTCAATTCGCCAGGCCCTGCAAGACTATGGTTCGATGCCGGTGGGGGCGACTTTCACCATACAAGAAACCACCATTAAACTTGACGGTAAGGTTGGGGATTTGGTCCCAATAGCGAAATTCAAGGGGGTGGTAGGGGTGGAGGGGCCTGATCCGGCTCGTCTCGGCGACACTTTAGGCGTTCCTCTTCCGCACCTTCCTCCTTATCAAATAAGGGCACAGATTCTTCGTGAGCAAGGCTCCGGAGGTCAGGAGAGCTTCACTTTCACGGACCTGGACGGGACCATCGGCGACAGTGACATCGCCGGAACCCTGCGTGTGACCACAGGAGCCGAGCGACCCGAACTCTTTGCGCGCCTACACAGTAACCAGCTCGATCTTGATGACCTGGCCGGGCTCATCGGGGCACCGCCGGACCCGGAGGAGACGGCCTCACCCCGACAAGAGGCCCAGGCCGAACAATCCGATGATCGAGAAACACTCTTACCTGATAAACCCATAGATTTCACCCAACTCCGTAAATTGGACGCAGATGTGGAATACCGCGCTCAAGACGTTAAAGCTCCCGATCTTCCCCTTAATGATTTTGTATTGAACATGACGCTTGAAAATGGGCATCTGGAGATGAATCGCCTGGATTTTGGGGTGGCCACGGGAACGGTGTCCATGCAACTTGAGGTGAATGCGGGTGAATCACCTGTACAGGCAAAGCTTCATACCAGTCTGGACCACGTCAATCTCAGTCGGTTACTTGCCCGCTTTGAAGTTGCAGACGATTCGTTTGGCGACCTTGGAGGACGTGCCACGCTTTGGATGCGGGGAACATCGTTCGCCCAGTGGTTCGCATCCGCGGACGGGGGTCTTTATTTAACAATGACCGGCGGAAAAATCGATGCACTGCTAGTGGAATTGGCCGGGTTGGACTTTATGGAATCAGCGGCGGTTTTCCTGAGCACGGATACGGGTGTGAAAATCGATTGCGCCTATACGGACCTTCAGGCTCGAAGTGGGATCATCACCATTCACCCCCTGCTACTGGATACCAAGGATACCAAGTTCAAAGGGCATGGAAAGATTGATCTACGGCAGGAGAAGATGGACCTGACAGTCGAGCCGTATCCAAAGGATTTTACCATCCTGAGTTCTCGTGGCCCCTTGCACGTCTCCGGAACCTTTATGAACCCGAATTTCAGCGTAGAGCCAAGCTTTCCTTCCCCTGAATTCGGCACAGCCGATGATAGTGCCCAATGTACAGGGATGATTGATGCGCTAAGACAAGCACGTAAAACTGAGTCCAGTTCAAACAAGTAGAGAGCCCTTCGTTCCTTCCTTGAGACAGGCCTGGGAAAAATAGCCCTTTTAACACAAAGGTAAAACAGCAATCTGTAAAATACTCCCATTTTATGATTCTTGACGAAGGTGGAATATTTATTTCCCCTATACCCCCTATAAAGAGACGATATGTATATCCGCAATTGAGGGAGAGGGGATGAAGGGACAGGTGGATAAAAAGTTCCACCGACAAGTCTGGCGGTTATCCAAAGGGA
>DOFS01000298.1 GCA_003523945.1 Nitrospiraceae bacterium
TGGTGCAACGGATGATTTACGGTCCAGCCTCTCCCCAAATGCTTCCCAAATTGAGCGATCTGAACGTCAGAGAATTCGGCATGATGGTGCCGTTGGTAGTGTTGGTGTTTTGGATTGGTTTGTATCCAAAACCGCTTCTGGATGTGATGCATGCAAGTGTGGGACGGGTGCTCGCCTCCCAATCCACACCGGTCATGGTTCAGAAGGGAGAGGGTGGGTTAGGTGACCCCATCGTCATGACGCCCGAGCCATACAGGCGTTCTCTCGCTATGCACGGTGAGGTGGCGCCATGACGCTTCCTTTGGCAGACCTTGTTACCATTCTTCCTGAATTGCTCATCGTGGGCATGGCGTGCCTGATTCTTGTTCTTGATCCCATTACGCCTGCGGCCAAAAAAGATTTTCTGGCGTGGATGAGTCTCGGCATTCTCGTGGTAGGCAGCGTGGTGACGGGGAGCGGTTTTGGTGAGCGGGTGATGGCCTTTAGTGATTTAGTGGTCGTGGATTCGTATGCCGTCTTTTGGAAAATGTTGCTGTATCTTGTGAGTGGCCTGACAATTTTATTGTCCATGGGGTATCTCAAAGAGGAAAAGATCCAACTCGCCGAATACTACGCATTTGTCCTGTTAGCATTGACCGGCATGATGGTGATGGTATCGGGGGCTGATTTGCTCACGATCTATCTGGGAATCGAACTGATGTCGATTACCCTCTATATAATGGCCGGGTTTAAGCGATTTGAACTGCGGTCCATCGAATCTTCGGCTAAATATTTTGTGTTGGGAGCCTTTTCCTCAGGGATTTTGCTCTATGGGATTTCGATTATTTTCGGAGTCACGGGGAGTACGCGGCTGGTGGAAATCGCGACCGTCGTCAATGCACGGGGAATCGATGACCCGTTAGTTTTTATTGCGCTCATGCTGCTGATCGTGGGATTTGGATTTAAAGTCGCGGCGGTGCCCTTTCATATGTGGACCCCTGATGTGTACGAAGGGGCTCCGACGTCTGTGACGGCGTTTATGGCGGTGGCTTCCAAGGCTGCAAGTTTTGCCGCGTTCCTTCGAGTTCTTCTGGAAGCTTTCGGTGGGATTAAACCGGATTGGAATGTGTTGATTCTGGCCATATGTATCATCACGGTGGCTCTTGGCAATCTTGTGGCCATTGTTCAGACTAACGTGAAACGGATGCTGGCCTATTCCAGTATTGCCCATGCGGGGTATGCATTGATTGGGGTCGTGGTTGCCGGGTGGAGCGGAACAGAAGCTGCAGTTTCGGCACAGGGCGTTTCGAGCCTGATGCTCTATTTAGCGATTTATTCCTTCATGACCATAGGGGCGTTTTCCATGGTGGCCATTTTGCGAAAGGGCGGCCTGGAAGGTGAGGAAATAGAAGATTTCACCGGACTGGCCAAGCGACATAAAGGCGGCGCCTTTCTCATGTTGGTGTTTATGGTATCGTTGGCGGGTATTCCTCCCACGGCCGGGTTCATTGGTAAACTGTATCTCTTCATGGCAGCGGTTAATGCCGGGTTGGCGTGGCTGGCGATCATTGGACTAATCTTTGCCGCCATTTCAGCTTTTTTCTATTTGCGCATTGTCATGGTGATGTATATGCGTGAGCCATCCTCCGAACAAGAATTGCATACCCGGCTTATCCTTTCTCCCCAAGTATCATTTGTGCTCGCCTGCGCAGTTGCCGGTGTGGTTTTGCTCGGCATTTTTCCAGGTCAACTGGTCTCGGTTGCAGACCTTTCCTCTCTCCCCATCAAATAAATATCGGTTGTTCTTCGCATCTGCCGTTTTTGGGTCTTTTCATTTGGCTGATAGAGTTACTCCGTTTGCCAAAATCCCAACACTCCAACTCCGATCATCATCAAGAGTGCGCCTGCTAATCGTTCCACAACAAATCTTTCCCTCAAGAAGAGTACGCCCCAGATTACGGCAAAAAGCATGCTGGACCGCTTGACGGCGATCACGGAGGGAACCGGACCGAGATGAAGCGCGGTATTGTGGAGGAAAAGTCCAATGGCTTGAAACAGGCCGATGAGTACAAGGATCATAAGGGTGCCGGGAGAAGTCAGGGCAAGCGTGGGTTGTGGCAAGAAACGAAGCCATAATATAAATCCAAAAGTCATCACACTGGTAAGGGAGAGGCTCCAAAAGAGTGGGGAAGAATTTTGGACGCCGATCTTGTCAAAATTCGACGTGAGACTATAAATGAACGCCACAGACAGCATTCGTCTGGGACCTGGTTGTTGAAAGATTGCGAGTAATGGCCTGAAAAGACCGCGGTGCACCGACTGAATCTGTAATACGTACGCCCCGGCCACGATACACAAAATTCCCACAATATCTTGGGTGGTTGGCAGATCTCCAACCAAAATCGGGGAGGTGATCAATAAAAAAAGGGGAGTAAATGAAATGAAGGGAATGGCCAAGGAAAGATCGGAGCTTTGTAAGGCCTTCATGAATTGGAACATGGCCAGGATATTCAAGGTTCCTCCCAGCAAAAGAGCAGGAATATATTGAGGACCCAGATGAGGAATCGAATCAGTGAACAGCAGAATACCAAGTAGCAACGGGATGGGAGTGACGCAAGCTGCTAATGCTGCCAGTTGAGGTGAGACGGATCTCAGCCCCTGCTTACTCAATAGGTCCTTCAGCGATTCGCCGAGCGCAGCCAACATAGCAAGAGATACCCAGTTTATATAGGGATCCACAATACAGACGATCTCGAGTTGAATTAATCCATACCTGATTGTGCCTGGGCACTTTCTGGTAGGTACGCGTGGCCAGGATCTTACAATGAATTCCTGGACGCCTCCAGTGGTTTCATCTGATGTCTCAATAAGGATGACAGGACAAATGGGATAGGAGGGGAAGTCAGGGTTTTACCGGAAAAGCCTAGGAGTCCAGATGTTTGGGACAGTGCTGGAGGACTTCCTGAAGAGCAGCATAGAGTTGATTGAAGTTGGCAGCTGAGGGACTTTGGAGTGGATGAGTGGGAAGAGAGCAGGTTGCTCCACGTGACAGGAGATAGTGGGTCAAGTCCCGCTTGCCGGAGAGGGCGGCGGAATGGAGCGGAGTGATGCCAATCGTGTTGGCGGCATCGATAGGCGCCCCAAAATCCAGAAGCAGACGAGTCATATCGGTATCTCCAGTTTGTGCAGCGACGTGCAGCGCCGTCCACCCTTCCTTAAATGATGATTGGACGGTTGCGCCATGAACTAATAAATATGCGGCCATGCGTCGGTGATGCTCTTGCACGGCAATGTGAAGTGGTGTGATATTCCCTTCAAGCCCGTCCACGGGTGCACCATGTTGAAGCAGGAGGTCGGCGATGTCCACATGTCCCCCCTTTGCGGCGAAATGCAAGGGAGTCCATTCGGATTGATAAATGGCAGCAGGGTCCGCTCCCTTTTCCAGCAGAAGCCGGGTGATCGTAAATTGTCCGGATCTTGCGGAATAATGGAGAGGAGTGGCTCCTTGTGGCGTGCGCTGATTGACATCAGATCCTTCGGCGACTAATTGGTGGGCCAAGGAAAGATCCCGGTCTTGAATGGCTTGAATAAGGTTAGGGTGGCGGGATGAGCCATTCCACTCCGAGGCCAGTGCGTAGGAGAGAAAAATTCCAAGGATGATCCCCACATATTTGACGGTGGTGAATCCAGTTGATTGGGGCATGAGAGATTTCCTTGCTTTGAAAGAAAGAGCGTACGGTATGAAGGCCGGGCTCTGTGAGATTTAAGATTAAGGGAACGTTATTATTGGTGGTCCACACCATTCCCCATTTGAATGAGGCAAATAACTCTATTTAGCTGTGCTGTTAGGTGCCGGCGGGAATCTATCCGACCAAAACCCCAAAATATTCCTGAGGGGTGTGTTGGAATATTTGATTAGGTCCGGGATTTGCTCGTCGAGATTTTTAAATTGGGGAATGACTATCCTTCTGGTTTCTGACGAAGGCAAAAAAAGAAGGCAGGCCGCCTTTCAGGGGGCGATGTGTAACGAATGGTTTTATCGTGGAAGGAAATTTAGTGGAGTGGGTCGGAGAGGAATTAAGGGAATTTCATGATAAGACGGGAGTTACGGGAGCGTGAATATTCTATGGTTTCACTTGGTAGAGCAGCGTTCTGTACCGGCTGATTTGCGCAATCTGGGTCGAATTAAGTTTGAAGACACGCGAGTTGATCGGCCTGGGATATCAGCCCGTTCATGACATTGTGCCAATGTCTTGCGGTACCTAAAGCCTTTTCATAAAGAATCCCTCCTTCTTTCGTTTCCATATCTAGGAAATTGACCATATGGAGGGGGTCAACTTCATCATGAATCAAAATGAGAAGGTCGATTCGCTGGTTCCCGGGTTGGGAGGAGGAGGCCTGCGAACTCTGGATTAATTTTTCCACGTCTGGTCGCATGATTTTTTGAAAGGACAGAAGTGTACTTGGCCCGGTTCGGAGTCCTTCCCCTAGAATTTCCCCATTTTTGATTAAAAATGAACTCACCAAATGTGAAATATGAAGACTGCGGGGTGGAACGGCAGGTCTTTTCAACAGGCAGATCTGAAAGATCTTCTCGTTGACGGCAATGCCTCCAAGCCCATCGCTACCCATGAACATTTGTGATGGAATGAAGTTTGTTCCCGGGATCCAGTTTCTTTCTTTGTCTTTCGCTGAAGGGCTCAGGCTTAATGCCAGCACAATCGCTCCGAGTGTCAGGCACACCAACAACACCACGAACACCAGGATGAAATCCATTAATGAATCCTAAAATCGGGCACGGGTTTACAGGCTTTTTATCAGAGCCAAATGGGATAGGAAGCGCTGGTGTTGTGAAATCTCGTCCGTCATCTTCGGCTGGACTTGACCTTCACGGGTTTGGATAAGGAAGAAAATTGCCGTAATACCCTGATCTAGATTGCCATTCTTCCAAATCTTATTAAAAAGAGAAAAATGTTATTAAAACCAAGAGGACAGGGATTGTCAGGATGTCGGTACTGCCAAAATTTCGAACCGCCCCTCGATTTATCATTTCGGCAGGATCAGGTGTTGGCTTTATGGCTTTCCCATAAGAAGTGTGTTGATGAAAGCTTAAGAGTTGTTAAGGCTAGGCTTGACAAAAAGGGAAGGTTGGTGCAAGGCAAAACCTTCCATGATGGCAGAGAAAAACGTCGATGTCATTTGGATAAGAAAATGAGAGGGGATCGGGGGTTGTTCCTTAAAGCAAGGCCTCCTGAATTCGTTGAAGTTCCCTAGGTCATTTGGTAAGCTGACAATCCTTTTTTAACCCATCGACAGAGACGAATGGCAGGAGAACACATGGCAAGACTGGGAAAGGCGCTGATTAGCGTATCCGATAAAACGGGCGTAGAGAAAATGGCCAAGGGGCTTGCGGCACTTGATGCGGATATTTTGTCGACAGGTGGAACCGCTAATATGCTCAGGGATGCCGGGGTGACCGTGACAGAGGTGGCCGAATACACCGGGTTTCCTGAAATTTTAAACGGGCGGGTGAAAACATTACATCCCAAGATTCATGGTGGTTTATTAGGACGGCGTTCGGTCGATGCGCATGTGAAGCAAATGCAGGATCAGGGAATTGAGCCCATCGATGTGGTGGTCGTCAATCTCTACCCTTTCGAAGCGACCATTGCGAAGCCTGGTTGTACGTTTGAAGAAGCCATTGAAAACATTGATATCGGTGGACCATCCATGCTGCGCTCGGCGGCAAAAAACCATGAGGATGTCCTGGTGGTGGTCGATCCTCAGGATTATGAGCGGGTGTTGGAAGCCTTGCAGTCCGGGACCGTCTCCTTAGGTTTGCGACGTGAGTTAGCCAAAAAGGTCTTTGACCATACCGCCAGATATGACAACCTGATCGCCAATTATCTCACCTCAAAGTTAGCCGATACTGCAGGGCAAAAATTCCCGTCGCTGTTGTCCCTGTCTTATGAAAAGGTCGAAGATCTGCGGTATGGAGAGAATCCGCACCAGGCCGGTGCGGTGTATAAGGATCGGCAGACCCAAGAAGCCTCCCTCTGTCAGGCTAAACAACTTCATGGCAAGGCCATGTCCTATAACAATTATTTAGATGCCAATGCGGCGTTGGAACTCGTGAAGGAGTTTGATGAAACGGCGGTGGTCATCGTCAAACATAATAATCCCTGTGGGGTCGCCATCGGAGATATGCCGGTTGAGGCTTATGTGCGGGCACGGGAAACTGATCCGATCTCTGCCTTTGGGGGGGTCATTGCCTGTAACCGGAATGTAGACCTGCCCATGGCTAAGGAAATCACCTC
>DOFS01000296.1 GCA_003523945.1 Nitrospiraceae bacterium
CCCACAACAAACAAAAATTCCTCAACGTCTTCAATGCTAATCTATGTAATTAATTTTGAGAATTCAACACAAAAGAAGGCCCACCATCTATAAAAGAAGACCCAGTCTCGAATAAAACTGCTTAGGTCTTTTGTCCCAAAATTATCAGAAGAAGATGGAAGTGTTGCAGGAAAGAAATGCCAGAAGGACCTGGAAGATGCCTAACGTATATCCCAGAGCTGATGTGGGGGACTGGCTAATCCAAAATATAATGAATGGGATCTACAACTCTATCATTCACAGCCACTTGATAGTGCAGATGGGGTCCCGTAGAAAACTTTCCCGTGCTCCCGACAAGACCGACAAGGTCGCCTCTTTGAACTTTATCCCCATATTTCACATTAATTTTGGACATATGACCGTAGGTCGTTTCTATGCCGTAACCATGATCAATACGAACAAATTTCCCCATCCGCCCATCATAAGCGGCTACAACAATTTTTCCCGAAGCGGGGGAACGAACCTCTGTGCCAGTTGGTGCACCGATATCAATTCCTGCATGCAAGGCTTTTTTCCCTGTAAAAGGAGAAACGCGGGGACCAAATTTTGAGGTTAAGACACCCTTAACTGGCCAGATGGAAGGAATGGAAGCCCATTGATCAGCTTTTTTCTGAGCCGCAGCAGAAAGTTCTTCCAAAATTTTATTTTCTAATTCAGTTTGTTGGTTTAGCCACTCTAGCCCAGCTTTAATCTCGGTTATTTTTCGGTCAATGGTCGAATCTAATCCAGAAACCGCTGGGACCCCGGTCCTTGCAATTGCAGGCTTTGACTCCAAAGATGCCTCCTCTTGCAGCCCATCGTATGGCACCTCCTCATATGGCAACTCTTCTCCCCCTTGCCCAGGAAGGCCAGTAGGCAACCCCTGAATCTCATCCGCCTCCAGACCAAACATGGTCTGAAGTTTCCGATTGAGGGTCTCCAACACCAACATTCGCTTCTTCATTCCATCTACTTCTGTTGAAAAATTGCTGGTTCGAGCACGTGACGTATTTAATTCTTGTTTTATTTCTCCTAATTCACTGAGTTGGCTCCACTGGTAAACATAATGCGTAATTACCCCACCCTGAACGAGCAGTAACACTAAACCAACAATTATTCCATATTTCACAAAAGACTTCCTGAATTTGAGGCGCCAAGGATTTGCTCGTGCGCCTCGAAATATGATCACCGTCAAGGCATCTTCAGATTCTTTCATAATTCACCAAAATTAAAAAGTTAAGAACTTCTAAGGTTCTTAGAATTACAGCCAATAAAGCCAAATTCACCTTCCA
Organism: Nitrospiraceae bacterium; assembly: GCA_003523945.1. Taxonomy (GTDB): domain Bacteria; phylum Nitrospirota; class Nitrospiria; order Nitrospirales; family UBA8639; genus Nitrospira_E. The sequence goes on from DOFS01000296.1 coordinate 1,311, forward strand.
CTACCCTTCGACCATGCCTACTCGGCTCTTGGTGGCATCTTGAATCCAGGCTAAATATTCTTTGCTCCCAAGCTGAATCGGAAGAGCAATGATTTCCGGAACGGTATAACTATGATTGGCTTTCACCATAGTAACTAATTGGTCAAACGCCTGTCTTCCAGTTTTTGCCAACAATAAAATTTCCTGTTCCTCCGAAATTTTCCCATCCCATTTAAAAATTGACCGCACCCCTGGGATAATATTGACGCAGGCAGCTAACCCGTTTTCCACCAAGATCCTTGACAGGCTTGTAGCCTCCGCTTCAGAACTTACCGTCACCAAAACGACGATTTCTTCCATTAAAAAATAGCACCAAATACCTGAAATCTTGAATGAAAAGGAAACGCTCTCATGAATTCATGAGAGACGCTGCCAAAGGTCATTGCAAGATATCAGTATTTCCTAATCATTATCGGCCGTTTTTACAATTCCTGAAGATTAAAATAATCTTCTGCTTGCCAAATATCAACCAGATATTTCATATTTTTTCTTGATTTTTCACATGGCAATAATTTCAATCACTTAGCGTGGCATTAGACGGTTGGGGTCCTCCTTGGCTAGGCCAATTAAATCTGCAACTGCTGGTTTTAAGGCTTCCTGTAGAGCCTCAGGATAACTTTCGGCCGCATTCTCAAGACCATAATATGGTCCATCGAGCTGCTTCCCTTCGAACTCCATCGTCATATTCCATAACACCTTCGACGGGTCACTTAGGGGAGTTAGTCGAAGATCCATCTCCAAAGCGGTAGTGGTTTCACTCATGGGAAGACCTAACATCCAAAAAACCACTCCAACTGGAGCGAATAGGTACGAATACAATCGCCGGCTCCAATCGGTAGAACGGAGACGGCCTCGAAAGACCAGATCTGCCGGCTCTTGTCCTTCATCTTTGGCAAAGTTGACCGAGGAAAAAACTCCTGCATGACTTAATTCCGCAGCGATGGATTGAGCAAGATCATTAGTCGGATCAAACTTGACGACATCGACCTCTTCTGGGTGCTTCACAGTTTCAGGGCGTTGATATTTCGTATCCCCATAGGGAACAAAGGGAATAGCAGCTTTCCAATATTCCTCTTTTGCCTCATTCCCTCTCAAATCTTCCAACGGAAGAACAATGGCTTTGGCCGGGATTGGCGAGGCAGCTTTTTCGTTCAAGAATGAACCCGTAGAAACCGGGGGGTATTGCCAATCCCGTTTTCCTAGACAGCCTGTTACAGTGGAAAAACAGAAAAACACCATTACCAACACAGACAGGCGAATGCGAGAGGCCCTCATGTAGATGCTCCTTTCAAGTTTGTCAGTGCTCTTGGCATAAAAACTTTGCGGCCAACAGTCTCAGAGGATCCAGAAAAATTTTCCGGCAAGTTTCTGATGATTACATCTCTTTCCAATTTGAACTCTTTGATTTCCCTTCCCCTCACCATCAGTACCCGTCTCAGCCATCTATAAAGCGTGATACATCTAGCAAGTACCATGGGGAAAGGCAACAATGTTTCCCCCTCAGAAAACATTCCATATTGCTTGGCATCAGCCAGAGACCTCTTTAACAAAAAAAGGGGAAAGGAATACAAACCTACATCAGCATGACCATATCAGGACGAGAAGCCGCCTGCCCGCCCAAGATGTTCCTGGAATTCTGCATACGAACGAGCTACAGGGAATTGAGGAAATTCCTGGATAATCGAATCAGGAGGACAGAAAAAAATTCCGGCGTCGGCCTCCTTTAACATTGAAACATCATTATAGGAATCTCCTCCCGCCAACACCCGGAACCCGATACCCTTCATCGCACTAACGGCATGTCGCTTTTGATCAGGTTGGCGCAGGAAGTAATCTGTGATAAACCCATGGGAATCAACTCCCAATGTATGGCAAAAAATCGTAGGGAATTGGAGTTTCTTCATGAGGGGCGCTACAAATTCATAATACGTGTCCGACAATATTATAATTTGGCAGCGTTCGCGTAACCACGCAATAAAATCAGGAACTCCAGGGAGGGGAGAAATTGAACTGGCAACATCCTGAATATCCCGAAGAGTTATGCGATGCGCCTTCAGAACTT
>DOFS01000346.1:0-2809 GCA_003523945.1 Nitrospiraceae bacterium
CAGGTTCAGGATGACCAGATGAATCCAGTCTTTAGGTCTGGGCTCCGGTCGGCAAATATTGACCCAGCACAATCTCACTGACTTTCTTATTCCAGAAGAGAAAGCCAAATACAGTGTACATCCTGAAGCAAGGCTGAACTGTGATTTCAGCGTGCAGTAAGGTTGGCAATGTTAGAATTTGTTTCCGGATCGAATCAGACTGAAGGAGAAGAAAAAGCGCGCGGAAAAGATGAAGGAGCATCTGAAGGGAAAATCGGGGAACAAATAGATCCTATTCGTATGTACTATTGATTTGATCAGCCAGTTGGGATTTCTACCATCTGCTTATCAGAATGATGAGGTCATGAAGTCTCAACAAAGCAGCGGGAGGGTCAAAACTGCAACCCTGCCAACGTGACTCATTTTGCCCTGCGTTAATTCTTTTGCTTCGAAGATGGGACTTGGAGAATATGAAAGATACAGCAATACCCAAGGCCTGATACACCGCGAATACTTGACGCCTAACAAAGGGATGGCGAAATTAAGGAAAGCTCAGTCAAAGCCACCCTTGTGGTCACGAAGGTGATGAGAAACTAATTCTGCGGAGACCCTCCCTTCTTCGAAAATTGGCCACACTGTATTTGTCATGATGAATTCGCTGAGAGATCCGGTGGGACATCGTGAGTGACAATCGTTTCGGCATGGGGGTATTGGCTGCATACCCAAGCTATGCCGCCAGGGAATTTTTCAGCCAGTTTATTCAAGTTACCTTTGGCACGGAATTCCCCCTCTGATAGAAACTCTCCTCCTTCAGGACAGGGATCCTGTCCCATTGCTTCTCTCACCAGGCCCATAGAATTTTATTCCCATTCTGACTTTCCCCCCTACGCAAAGAGCCACAAGCCGGAACAACCTCATAACCTTCATTCAATCCAATGACCTGGCCTATAGCTTTAACGGTCTCACGCATTCGGCCCGCAAGAGAACTCAGAATGGCAACAATGCCTTTATCCCTGAGAATTTTCATTATTGCGACAGCCTGTCTTTGCCATACGACTGTTGCGTGTCCAGCTCTTTTTCAGAAATCCGCGATACGTGCACCACATTTTTCTTTGCTTCAGCATGTCGTACAAGTTAGACCATCAGAAGGATCGTGAGTCACATGGACAGTGGCTTCATGAATATTTCTTGAATGATAGCTATTCGCCACGACTAAGAAATGACAAGGAGGATTTTCATCCTTATTCAAGAAAACTTTCCCAAAGGAACCTTAGTTACGTAGAGGTGTTGGCAGATATTTCCCTAGGAATCGGAATAATGTGTGTGCCTGCCCGAATTTCGTCGGTTCCCCTTATCACAACGAGATCACCCGATTGCAGAGCACCAAACACTTCAACCATTGAGCCACTCTTTGATCCCTTTCGGACAGGGATCCATTCCACGAGGTTTTCCTTGACCAGGATTACAAAAACGTTTTCGGTCGTGGTAATAACCGCTGTGGCCGGTACAAACAAGGTCGAAGTGGCTCGGCGGATCGTCCACCGGACCTCCGGGAACATTCCCGCGGCCAAGCGCATGGTCGGATTATGCACGTCCATCTCCACAGGCATAGATCTGGTTTTAGGATCGACCGACTGAGCAATACGAGACACCATTCCCTGAAAGGTTTCCCCCGGATAGGCCGGCACGCTAAATGTCACGGTTGCCCCTTTAGCAATTGACCCGGCATACGCTTCCGGAACCGGAACGACCAGTCGCAAATGAACAATTTGCTCTAACCGTAACAACGATGAGGCGCGACCGCCTCCGCCGTCCGGCCCCACAACCGCTCCCGGATGAATATTCCGCTGCGTGATCACGCCATCGAACGGGGTCACCACCTGCAAATACTTTTCCATTTCCTGTAACGATTGGAGACGGGCTGTCAGAGCTTCCTGATGATGTTGAGCCAATTCCAAATCGTTTCCAGCCACGATACCCGGCGTAGAGGCCGCAGCTTGAAGACGGGTATACGTGATGTTTGCGGCACGAAGCTGAGCTTCCGCTTCCCTCCTCTGCGCTTGCAACTCTGGTGCGCGTAATTGGATGAGGATATCTCCCTTCTTGACGTGTGCCCCACGATCCACGTAGACGGATTCAACGATTCCCGTGATTTTTGAGGAAAGGTCCACACTTAAAAAAGGAAGCAATTCCCCAGACAAGGGAATCGTCTCTTGCAGATGTTGGCTGGAAACCGGCACCACTTCAACTGAGAGCAGTTGAGCACTGCCCGCAGGGGTTTCCGATAGTTCCAGGGAAGGAGTTGAGGATGAAGGGACCGTGGGCTCTTGAGGACCACGCTCTTCGTTGCTCAGGACCATCACACCCGCCCCAATAAGTCCCAGCAACACCAGCCCGATTCCGATCATCTTGCCTGACATAGCAACTCCCCGCTAATTTGGAACGGTGACTTGCGATGGTTCATAGTGGACACTCATTGGATCGTCCGGATCTAATGATGGAGAATGAATGGCTCCTCCCTTCTCCAGGATCGCATATATTGCGGGCAAGATCAGCAAACTGGACACCGTAGCGAGCAATAACCCGCCAATCACCGCCTGTCCCAGAGGGGCCACCTGCTCCCCTCCTTCCATAATGCCGAATGCCATCGGCAACATTCCGAAAATCATGGCCAACCCGGTCATGAGGATCGGGCGAGCCCGACTGCATGCTCCTTCCCGAGCAGCCTCGTGCGAGGAGACTCCTTGTTTCCGGCGATGTTCGGCAAACGCCACGAAAAGGATCGCATTGGCCACAGCCACCCCCGTAGCCATAATGGCCCCCAAAAACG